>JANMQT010000373.1:0-1965 GCA_031370675.1 Verrucomicrobiota bacterium | reverse complement strand
CCTGTATTCGCTGGGCTGCGTGATGTGGGAAATGCTGGTGGGAATGCCGCCGTTCCGGGCGAACGTGCACCGGGAGTTGCTCAACGCGCACGTGGCCAAGCCGCCGCCGCTGCAGCAGCTGTCGCATCTGCCCGCGAGCCTTCAGGCGTTGGTCGCGCGATTGTTGATGAAGGATCGGGAGGCGCGGTTTTCGGATGCTGGGGCGTTGATCTCGGCGCTGGAGAAATGCCGGGAGCAAATCGTGCGCGGAGCGGGCCCGGCGCCGATGGCGGTGGAGGACAGTGCGGAGTCGGTTTCTGCCACCACGGTGATGCCGCCGATGGAACCGCCGTCGCGCGTCGCGGGAACGGCTCGACGAAACGTGATCGCGGCGTCGACTGCCGTCCTGCTGCTGCTTGGGCTCTTGGTGGGTTGGAAAAGCGGCTGGCTTGGGGGTCGCGTCGCGGTGCAGGGCGACCAGGTGAGATGGGAGTCGCCGGTTATCGCCATTCTGCCCTTTGACGCGGTGGACGGCGGCAAGGAGGAAAATAGGTTAGCCGATGAGCTTACGAACGAAACGATCAACCGGGTGTCGCAGTTGCCGGGGACACGAATTATTTCACGCAGTGCAGTGATGCCATACAAGATTGTCCCCGGTGGTCCCACGCGGAAGCGCATCCGTGCGATTGACGCGGAACTCGGAGGGGTCACCGCGATCATGGAAAGTTCGGTCGCCCGCACGGGAGACGACCTGAAGATCGTCACGGCGCTGTATGATGCGAAGAGCGAGCAGAGGCTTTGGGGATACACCTATCGGCGCGACTGGAACGATGCGACCGCCGTGGAAAAAGAGGTGCCGGATCAGATTGCGCACGCGTTGCGCACGCGGTTCGCGGCAGCCAGCCGCGAGACCCCCGAGCAGCGGGCATCGCCCGGACCGACCGCGGCGGACCTGTATTTCCAGGCCTTGCCGATGGATCCTCGCGACCCGAATCGGAAGGCCCTGCTCGAGCAGGTGATTGCCAAGGATCCCAAATTTGCCGAGGCGTACGCGGAATCTTCGCTCTACGAATTTACGGCCGAAATTGCGGATGTGCCGCCTTCGCCGGAGGAATTGGAAAAGGCTCGGAAGACAGGGGAGGAACTCAACCTGAAAGCACTTTCTCTGGATCCAGATTGCGTGCCCGCCCTTGTTCATCTTTCCGAATACCGACGCGAAGCAGGCGCGATCCAAGAGGCGGATTCCATGCTCGATCGAGGTTTGAAGCTGGAGCCGACGTTCATGCGGGCAAATTTGTTCAGCGGATTTCGCGCGAAAAGCGCGGACGAAGCCTATGCCTACGTCCGCCGGGCCCATGCGGTTGCCCCCGACGTCCGCCGAGTCATGTTCTTTTTGTACGAGAAGGCCCGCCGATATCAGTTGCCGCAGGTGGCCGACCGTTGGGCGAAGAAGATTAACGCGCTGACCAGCGACGTGCAGGAGCGCAGCCTAATGGAATGCGGGCAGCTTTTGGTGCGCCGCGATTTCAACGGCGCGCTCGACCGGCTGCGACTTCTTCCGCCCGACCTCAGGACCTTTCATTTTTCCGTGCCCGAGATGACCTTCGAGGCCTTGCTCGGAGCCGGAAAGTATGACGATGCGCTCGCGCAACTCGAAAAGTTGAATCCATCTGACAGCCCGCTGGCCCTCGACCTCAGCCGCGCGGAGATTCTTCTACGAGCTGGACGGGATGACGAGGCGCGGCAGGCGGCGGAGCGATTCATGAATCATCAAACGGAGATGATCGAGAAGGCGAAGGCGTCGAATCAGCCGGTTAGAGTGGCCTATTTCCGTCTCGGCAAGGCCCTGGAGATTCTCGGTCGCCCGACCGAGGCGGCGGAGGCGATTGGAAAATTTGTGAGCCAGGATTTCTTTCCAGAGCCCTATCCAGACATCTGGGTCTTCCGGAACAACCCGGCGGCGCTGGCGAGGCTGGCCAAGATGCT
>JANMQT010000309.1:0-1718 GCA_031370675.1 Verrucomicrobiota bacterium | reverse complement strand
GCTCTTTCTGTCGCTCTGAATTCGTCATTCATCCATTTAAGCGCATCGCCCACCGGCCACAAGTCGAACGCTCTGGCGTCGCAGAATCGTTCCGATCCAACGCCCATAGAACTCTCGCCGGCAGGTTGTGGATTGACGGATACATTTGTGAAAGTGCAATTTTCAAGCCCATTGCAGGTCATTCCTGACGCCCACAATCCAAAATACCAAACCGATGTCTTCCATTCGTGTTCAATCCCACTCGACTCTATCCGTCGAAGCGCCCGGTCCGCACGGCGGTCCTTGGTTGGCTATCGATGACGGGTTCGTGGAGTTGAGTATCTTCGAGACCGGCGTGCCGCCGCGCTTTCGGCTCTTCTTTTTTGATGCCGCCCGGCAACCGCAAGCCGCCCTGCCGCCCGCCGCGAACGTAAGTCTGGAAACGGTGCGGCCCAACGGCGCGCGGCAGAAGTTCACCTTTCGGCAGGAGGGCGATTACTTGGAGTCCACCAGCGACATCCCGGAGCCGCATGAGTTCGGCGTGGAACTCCAGGTCACGCACAACTCCCACGCATCCACTTACCGCACGCAGTTCA
This sequence comes from Verrucomicrobiota bacterium, assembly GCA_031370675.1. Taxonomy (GTDB): domain Bacteria; phylum Verrucomicrobiota; class Verrucomicrobiia; order Chthoniobacterales; family SZAS-18; genus SZAS-18. The sequence goes on along the minus strand of JANMQT010000309.1, from coordinate 1,143 downwards.
CCGAAGCTGGGCACGATCACGGTGACGCGGCTGGCGGGCACGCCCACGGCGACGGCAGCGGGCATGGGCACGACCACGATCACGGCAAGGGATTCTTCGGCTGGCTCCGCGGCCTTTTCAGCCATTCTCACAGCGTCGCGGAAAAGACCGACGCCGCGATGGAATCCAACTCGCGGGGAATCTGGGCTCTGAAGATTTCGCTGGTCGGCTTGGGTGTGACCGCGTTGTTCCAGCTCGCCGTCGTGCTGGCTTCCGGTTCTGTCGCGCTGTTGGCAGACACGATTCACAACTTCGCCGACGCCGGCACCAGCATCCCCCTTTGGATCGCGTTTTCGCTGGCGAGGCGCGGGCCGAATCGGCGCTATACCTATGGCTATGGCAAAGTCGAGGACGTGGCGGGGGTGCTGATCGTGTTAATCATCTTCGGCTCCGCCTGCGTGGCCGCCTACGAGTCGATTCTGAAAATCATCCATCCTCAGCCGGTGCAAAACCTCTGGTGGGTAGCGGCGGCAGCGGTGATTGGGTTTATCGGCAACGAGGCGGTCGCCGTTTTCCGCATCCGCGTCGGCAACGAAATCGGATCGGCGGCATTGGTGGCGGACGGGCATCACGCCCGGGTCGACGGTTTCACAAGTTTGGCCGTCCTGATTGGCGTCGGCGGCGTGGCGCTGAATTTTCCCATCCTGGACCCCATTATTGGCGTGCTCATTACGGTGGCGATTTTGTTCATTGTGAAAGACGCGGCGCGCGCAGTTTGGATACGATTGATCGACGGCATCGAGCCGGAAATCCTCGCGGAAATTGAACACGCGCCCATGCACGTACCCGGGGTTCGCCGGGTGCGCGAGGTGCGCGCGCGTTGGATGGGCCACCGCGTGTATGCGGACGTGGCTATCGAGGTCGCTCCGGAATTGCCGGTGCGCGAGGCGGACGCATTGGCTCGAGATGTGGAGAAATCACTGCACGACCATGTTCGCCTGCTCGGCAGCGTGGTCGTGCGCGCCTGCCCGGCAGCGGTCGACGGTCAACTGCCGAACACCACTGACGCGCCCACGTTCAAGTCGTCCTTATGAAGTTATCGTCCCGACCACCGATGTTAAGTTCCTCCGCAAGGCGCGGCGCTTGGTGGTTCCGAGCGTGGAG
>JANMQT010000272.1:0-6596 GCA_031370675.1 Verrucomicrobiota bacterium | reverse complement strand
GAGCGCAGCGCCGTTTCACTGGTAGCCGCGTGTGCGGTCCAGCACGCGGGTCATGAGTCGACGCCCTTGAAATGTGAAGCCGGCCCTTGCGTAGAGCGCCGCAGCCGGTGGATTCGTTTCTTCAGCTTCGAGCAGCACGGCCCGGACACTGCATTCGCGACCAAATTTTTCGATCACATCCTACGAAGACCTTCGCCGCCGCCGCTCCATGGCCCAGAGCGCCAACACGGTCAGGACGTCACTCGTGAGGTGCGTCGTCCGGACTGAATCGATGGACGCCGGGGTCAGCGTCGGCTCCAGCGCGGCTTTGACGTCGATCGCGCCTGGGGCGACGACCGGTGTGGTGCGCTTGATTGCATCCAGCGTGGCGAGGCGTTGCAGCGTCGTGTCCTGAATGGCGTCGAGGTTCTTATACGCGAAAATACAAAACAGAATGGTCACGAGCATGGTCGTGAAAAAATCGCGCTGCTGGCGTTGGGCCGAGAACGCGAGGAGTCCCCCAACGATCACGACGTAAAGGGTCCAATACCATTGGGCGGCGTTCGATCGCTCAAAGAAGAGTTGAATGAGTTCGTTGTAGGTCATGGGGAGATTCGTTTTCGCAGTTGAATCATCCTCCCAAACGCCGCGCCCGGGGGCAATGCGCGTTTTCTTTCGCCGGGTTCCCGCAGGAATCGCTCCCGCCCGCGGATTGAATCACGCGTGATATTTGGCGGCCAGCTTGCGTACGGTGTTGACGTTTCGGAACGTGGCCGGAACGCCAAGGATTTTCTCGAGCAAACCGCCGGAATATTTCGAATCGGCGAATTTTATCCGGCAGTGCCAATAGACTTCGCGCCCATGCACTTGGAAATCATCGGAGGCGGATCGCAGGGTCAACAGTTTCTGCCGCACGGCCGCCGGCAGTGGGAAGGCGACGAAGCCGATGTACAGGCGGGAGCCCTCAGCCATCAGATCGTCAGCGGAAAATGCCCGGTGCCGTGCCACGGCCGCCAGTTCGGTTTCTGAGCGAACGAAGGTTGCAACCTCGTATCCCAGCGCGCGATGAAGATATCCAGCGATCTTCCTTTCCATCGCCGGAGTATCTTTCGACCCGGATTGAAAAATGACGTTGCCGCTGGCGATGAACGTCTCGACCTCCCTGAACCCCAGCGCGACGAAGTGTCCGTTTAGCGCCTCCATCTTCACGATGTGGCCGCCCACATTGATGGCGCGCAGGAATGCGATGAATCGTGGCATGAGCGGGAATTTTGACTCCGTGGTTTCAGCGCGTGTCCAACCGCCAGTCGAACGGCGCAGGGTGACAAAAACCAGTGAAAACGCACAATATGTAAAGTTTATTTGACATTATGTCATGTAGGATATACACGTTTTGGCATGTCAACTCAATCAGCCGACCCAACCAGTCTGGAGGAAACCATGTCACTCCGAGAGAAAAGCGCCTGGATCTGCCTGGTCACGACCGGCGTGGTCTTTGTGCCGTATTTTGTCTTCGTCTTCCGCCTGTTCGGGCAGCAAGACCACTCCCTTGCTTCCTACATCGGTGCCTTTGTCGTGGCCGTATTCTGGCAAATTATCCTGAATGTTGGCGCCCAGATCTATGTCACGATCCGCGGCGGTGAGGAACCGAAGGACGAGCGGGATGTCGCGATCGAGGCCAAGGCCTACCGCAACGCCTACCTTGTGCTGGTCAGCCTGGCGTGGACGGTTCCATTTGTCGCGCTGCCGGTTGCGGCGGCCATGGGCCAGCCGGTCATTCCCTTGTCGAAGGGTCCGCTCTTGTTTATCAGCCAGCTCTTGCTGCTGAGCTTTGTGCTGGCAGAAATGGCGAAATATCTCACCCAGGTCATCTGCTATCGACGCGGAATTTGATTATGGAACCAGCCAGAATCCGCAACCAGATTCGGCGACTGCGTTTTGAATCCGGCGAGATGACGCAGCAAACGCTCGCCGAGCAGACCGGGGTGACGCGCCAGACGATCGTGGCGATCGAAGGCGCGAAGTATTCGCCCTCGCTGGAGCTCGCGTTCCGCATCGCCACCGCCTTTCACAAACCGCTCGAGGAGGTCTTTCAATACGACAACGGGTCCAGCCCGGCTCCTCCGACCGACTAAGTGGCCGATCCGGACGCAAAGAATCGCCGCACCTTTGCGCGGGCGAGAAAGACGAGGAGGAGCGCAGCCGTTGCACTGATCGCCGCACCGGCCAAGAAAGGAGACTGAGTGCGCGACGCCGCGGGATGGTGGAAGGTTCCCACGGCGGTCGCTGCAGGTCGTGCGCCTCAACCCGCGCTACGAAGTTCCTGATGATATTGCGCGGACCATTTTCCAAAACTGGGGCAATAGTTGAAGAGGTTCGGATTGCGCCGCAGCGCCTCGGTGCGGGCGGCCTGATAACCGGGCGCAAAGGCGCCGACATCGAAGCTGTCGAGCTTCGCCACCGCCCGCCACCGGTTCATGTCGGTCGGGCTCTGCAGGACGAGCTCGTAGGCGGTGCTGGCGATTTCGTACATGTTGAAAGAAAGCGTGAAGGCTCCCAGCGCGGAAAGTTTCTTCGGCAGGTCTGCCTCCATTTTCGAGGTTGGAGTACCGAGCACGGCCGACACAAAGTACGTCTTTTGGGCTTCGGTCAGTTTTCCCCCGACTTGTCGCGCCGGGTCCGGAATAACGGAAAGCGGCTCGCTTTCGGTGGTACATGCGGACAAGAAGAAGCACGTCGCGGTGAGCAAGGGAACGAGCAGGCGCATGGTCATAGGGCTCAAAACTGAATGGACCACCGTCCGGAATGCAAGTGGGAATGCAGAATCTGGCACGCGGCAGTGTGGGAGCACCGGAAGGGCGACGGAGGCCGGCACCAAAACGTCGAAGGCAGAACAAATGGATTCGAACTGCCGGCCGGCTGAGAGCTACGGTCGACGCGACGAGCGAAAAACTTCGATCGCGCCGGAGATACGCACCCCAAACGCCAGCCGCGCGGAGCGGCGCATCGCTTTCGGATCGCCGGTTGTGATGAATTGGTCACCGCCTCCGCTCATGCGATCGAGCGGCCAGTGTCGCTCCATCCTGTGCAGCATCGCGACGGCTGGGTCAACGAGCCTCGCGTTTGGCGCGCGGGCTTGGATCCCGCGAGCCAGCGCCGGATAGTGCGTGCAGGCCAGTAAGAGCGTGTCGACCCGCCGCAGCGGAACCATGATCCGGTCGAGATCGCGCTGCACCCCGGCCGAATCAAGCTCCCCCGCCTCGACGTGCGCGGACAAAGGCTGAGCGATGCGCTGCCGGATTTTCAAGCCGCAGAGCATCCGACGATACACACCCGAGAAGATGGTTCTTCGTCCGCCCATCACTCCGACGAAGCCGGGACGGCGAAGCGCGTGAATCGCAGCAACTCCGGGCTCGATGATCCCCGTGATTACCGGTCGTCCGGATCGTTCGCCCGGAAGCCGGTTCAGTACCGAACTGGCCGCATGGCAGGCCAGGGCCAGGTGCGTCACGCCGCGCGCGCCCATTGCCCGCGCCACGAAGTCGACGCGGACGGCCAGGTCGTTCGCCGCGAGCCGGCCGTAGGGAATGACACCGGAGTCGGACCAATACACGATCCGGCCGCGGGGGAAGCGTGCGCGCAGCAATTGGTGAAACCCGAGGCCACCGATGCCCCAGTCCAGAACTCCGAGGATGATGTGCTGGTCCGGTTGCGCCATGTGCAGTTGGATTGAACTAGGGATAGCTCTGCGGCGGCACCGTGCCCGGGTCCAACGGACCGGAATCAAACGCGAGCACCCGGGCATGCCAGCCGACATTGAGTTTGCTCACTTTTTGCCCGGGGAATCGACTCTCGAGATACCATTGGAACTCGTGCTCCGCGCGGATCGGATTGTATTGGAGCATCGTTTGCCAGCGCGGGTCCCGCACGAGCCGCCGGAGCGCCTGGTTAAATCGCCGGTGGCGAAACGTGGAGCCAAGCTGTCGAATTTTTCCCCGCACGAAGGCCGGCAACTCCGCCAGCCGGACCGGGGTCGTCACCATGTCCACGACGAGAAAGCGTCCGCCCGGCTTCAGTACGCGCCGGATTTCATTCATAATCGGATCCCAGTCGAGATAGCGAAACGAAAGCAGCGAAGTCACGTAATCGAAGCTCGCATCCGCGAATGGCAGGATCGGTTCGCGGACCATGGCGAATTTCAGGTGCGGATGCGCCGCCGCGCGCCGGCGCGCCAGCCCGATCATGACGGGTGAGGCATCGAGGCCGACGCCCGTCCCGATGCCGCCCGCCATCTTCACGAGCAGCGCGCCGTTTCCGCAGCCGAGGTCGAGCACGCGTGCCGCGCCGTCCCTCGGCAGGCGGGCGGCGAGCCAGTTCCATTCGTCTTCGCGCACGCCGATATCCTGGAATACTTCGTCATAGAGCGGCGCAATCGCGTCGTACGTCGGGTCACCTTCCGGATCCTCCGGCTGAAATCGCTTCAGCTTTTCGGCGGCGGCCATGCCGGCATATTTGGCGGCTGCGCCCGCGAGGCCATGCGACTTCCGGCCCTTGCAGCCGATCACGTAGAGCGGGGCTGTTGCGGACGGATCGCCAAAGCGATCCCATTTGAAGCGGTCCGGGGCCAGCGAGACCGTCGTGTACCAATGGTAGCCACTGGCCGGTACGCCAAAGGTGCGCGCAAAGAACGGCGCGAACCAACGCGCGGAACGGCACGCGTGAAAATACGCCTCCCCGTCGGGTGCGAACGGGATGCGCAGATTCCGCCACTCGTGTGGGCTGAACTGTTCGGGCATCGCCCTCGTGCGGAACATCGGACCGTACATGCCGCCATGTCCTATGAAATGAAGCTCTGCAAGCGTTTGGCCCGGTGTGGAAACCGCCTCGAGCGCATCCACAAAATTACGCTTGCTCTCGACCCGCGCGAGCACCACCTCCGCGTCGGGTCGCCCCGCTTCCCGCTGGCGGGCGAGCGTCGCGGCCGCACGCGCGAATTTGGGGCCGCCTTCCCGGTAGAGCGTCGTGTACGCGATCAAGATGGTGGACTTGGTCATGCCGGCCACGGGCTGAAGCCATCAAATTTTGCGGCGCCGGGAAAAGCCGCGCCAAAGCCAGGTGCAAATGACGACGAGAATCGCGACCCCCAGAAAGACCGCGCTGGCTCGGCCGAGCCACCTTTCGATCAGCGGCAGGCTGGCGCCGAAGAAATAACCGAGCAGCGTGAAGATACTCGCCCATAGGATGCAGCCCACGGAGTTGTAGGCGATGAAGCGCCGGTACGGCATCTTGCAGGAACCCGCGATGAACGGCATCAACGCGCGAAAGATGTGCATGAAGTGACCAAAAAAAACGCTCTTTCCGCCGTGCCGGTGAAAGTAGGCATCGACCCGATCGAGTTGCTTCTCGCGCACGCCCAACCATCGGCCGTGCCTTAACAGCCAGCCGCGTCCGAGCCGTAGTCCGATTTCGAAACCGATCGTGTCGCCAAGGATGGCGGCGACCGTAACCAGGAGGATCAACCCGGGGAGACTAAACAGGCCCTGCGAGGCGAAGAAGCCGCCGGTGACGACGAGAGTTTCGCCGGGCATGAAGAAGCCCAGGCCCGGCTGGCATTCCAGCATCACGATGATGAAAATGATCACGTACCCCCAGGGGCCAACGCGTTCAACGAGACTGACAAGAGATTCAAGCACGTGGGAGCGGGATTGTCGCAGGGTCGGCGGACGGTGCCACAATCGCGCGGGCAGCGCGAGCGTAGAGATTGCATTCAAGGCCGGCGGCAGCCCAGGAAGATCGCGGCGCAGTGCGCCACCCGCGCATGCGAAGCCCCGCAGACCGCACTACGTCATCTTATAGCGTGGTTGAAAAAGCAGCGCCTCGCAACCACCGGGGATGGTTAGCCGGGTGACGAGACCCCAGCCACGGTCGTCCACATCCTCGGCGAACTCGACCCCTCGTGACCTTAGCTCCGCGACGGTCTGATGAATGTCGTCACAGAAGAACGAGAACTGGTGCGTGCCTGCCGGAGATCCATCGGTTGACAGATTTTTAACGGGATGCACGCCCAGCTCGGCGTCGCGAAAGGCGAAGAGCAACCAGCCCTCGCCGACGTCCTTGGCTGCAAGGCCAAGCCTGTCGCGCAGGAACACCCGCGTCGCCTCGGGATCCGCGGAATAAAACAACGCGTGCAATCCGGTGATCATTGGGCGTTCATCGTACGGTTCGTCCGTGGCGATTGCCATGTCGATTCTTGCGAACCACCAAGCAATCCAAGGACACCAAGTCTTTGAATTTCAATTGCCGACGTTCCAGTCTTGGTGCGCTTTGATTTCTTGGTGGTTGCACACCGCGCCAGTCCCGCCGATGCAGCGTGACTTGCAAACCATGCTTGGGGCGGAGCGGGATGGTGGGAGAAATCCGAGATTTGTTTCGAGCGCGATGATGATCCGCCAAGGGCTATTTCTGGCTGCTCGCGCTCGCGGAAACTTTCGCGGCAAGTTCAGCCCGCTTCGCCCGGATCTGCTTCAGCGCATCGACCAGCTTGCTGGCCTGGGTCGAGACGTTGCCAAACACGGTCCAGGCCCGGTTTGCAGCACCGGCGGGAGCAGAATTGGGCA
>JANMQT010000238.1:0-29982 GCA_031370675.1 Verrucomicrobiota bacterium | reverse complement strand
AGGATCAGGCCGAGCGTGATGACCGCGCGCGTCGGCAGGATGTAGACCTTTTCCGAGCGGAAGAGCGACTCGGAAATCCAGCGGGGAAGGATACGCCTGAGGAAATGCGCTTTCTGCGGCGTTTGTTTTTCGGCTGGCATGTGAACAAAAAACTCGAAACCCGAAGTTCGAATGTACCCCTGTCTCCCTGTACCTGCAGCAGTCTCGAAGAAAGTTTGGAAACTCGAATTGAGAAGTTCGAAGAGGGCCGACTTGAAACTTTCCGCGCTTGGATCTTTGAGTTTCCTTCGAGTTTCGAATTTTGGGTTTCGAGTTTCTTTTCCCCTACCCGACGGCCACGGAGGTCAGCAGGTGCCTGACCAACGCCCGGCCCCCGAGTTGCCCTTCGTCGCCGCCGATTTCCAGGCGATGCGCCATCACCGACGGCGCGACGGCCTGCACGTCTTCAGGCAGCACCATCTCGCGGCCGCTCATCATCGCCCAGGCCTGGGCGGCGCGAAGCAGGGCGATCCCCGCCCGCGGGGAAAGGCCGGTGGGGTGCTCGACGCGGCTCGCGGTCAGCAGGTCCTGCACGTAGTCGAGCAGCGCGGGGGCGGTGTGAACCTTGGGCACTGCGGCCTGAATCTCGACCAGTCGCTCCGCCTCGAGGACGACCGAGAGCGTGCGCAGCATGTCGCGCCGGTTTTCTCCGGTGAGCATTTCGCGCTCGCTCGCGCGGTCGGGAAATCCGAGCTCCAGCCGCATGAGGAAGCGGTCGAGCTGCGATTCCGGCAGCGGGAAGGTCCCGATCTGCTGGCGCGGATTCTGGGTGGCGATGACAAAAAATGGCTGCTCGAGCCGATGCGTTTCGCCGTCGACGGAAATCTGGTATTCCTCCATCGCCTCGAGCAGGGCGCTCTGGGTCTTTGGGGTGGCCCGGTTCACCTCGTCAATGAGCACTAATTGCGCGAAGATCGGGCCCGGATGAAAAACGAATTGTCCGAGTTGACGGTCAAAAATGGAATTTCCGAGGATGTCGGCCGGCAACAGATCGCTGGTGAACTGGATGCGGCGGAATTTTAAGCCGAGCGACGCGGCCAGGGTCTGGGCGAGCGTGGTTTTGCCGACGCCGGGAATGTCCTCGATGAGGAGGTGGCCCCGGGCGAGCAGGCAGGCGACGGCGAGGCGGATGGGCGGTTCCTTGCCGACGATGATGCGGCCCGCCTGCGCGACGAGTTGGGTGATGCGATCGGTCATGGTGGGACGTTCGGCCACGGGAGTGCCCTCAACGAAACGCACTGAATAGCCAGTTTAATGCCCGAGGAGCGACTCCACCCGCTCACAGAGCCCGTGAATCAGGATGTGATGGCCCTCCTGAATGCGCGCCGTCAGCTCCTGCCGCACCAAAAGTTCCACGTCCGCCCGGCCATGGGCCTTGCCCCCGTCTCGGCCGAGAAAGGCAATCGTCGTTACCCCAAGTTCCTTCGCCGTCTCCAGCGCACGGAGGACGTTGGGGGAGTTTCCGCTCGTGGACAGCGCGATGAGTACATCGCCCCGCCGGCCGAACGCTCGCACTTGCCGGGCGAAAACCTCCTCGTAGCCATAGTCGTTCGCTACGGCGGTCAAGTAGCTGGTTTCCGCTGAGAGACAAATCGCCGGGTAGGGCCGTCGGTCGCGAATGAAGCGCCCGGTGAACTCCGCCGTGAGGTGCGCGCAATCCGACGCGCTGCCCCCGTTGCCGCAGGCGAGCAGCTTGCCGCCCGTGGCGAAACTCCTGGACACCATGTCGCAGGCGGCCACGAATGGGGCCTGCAGGGTCTGCAACGCCAGCACCGCGTCCGCCGCCGCCTTGATGAATCCCGGGAAATCGTACGGCTGCATGCCGCAACTTGCCTGCGAAGTCTCCCGTTGCAACGAACTTGGGGCAAAAGCCGCCGGCCGCTTTTAGATTCTGTCCGTTTGCGCGAGCATCGCGCTCACTCGGGCCATTTTGGCCGCGATGATGAGGTCGGCGCGAAGGCCCGCGGCCGTGAGATCGAGCCGACGCGTCCAATTTGTGTCGTTGGCAACGCCGGGGATGTTGAATCGATCCATCGTGCCAAGCAGATCCGTGATCATGACCACGGCAATCCAGGAATTCGAAGCGAACAGACCCTCCAGGAGCGCTTCGTGCGTGGCGTCATTCCAGCCGTCGAACCGCCGATCAGGTGGCATCCCGGCGAACTCGCCAAGTTTCCAGGCCTCGCGCCGGGCCTCTTCAGCGGCGGGGTGCGCCTCGGTATTTCCGTCGTGGTCGTCCCGGGCCGATTTCTCCCAACGCCGGAACAACATCGCCATCGGCTCGTGGTCATGCGTGGCGTAGGTGGCGACGGACACGCGGGTGTAATCACGACCCGGGATAAGCCGGCCGTCGGGCTGGCATTCCCATTGCGGAATCTTGAAACCGGCAATGCCGAGCGAGGCCAGGTGCGGCCGGACATAATCGGGCACCACACCGAGATCCTCGGCGACCAGCACCGCCGGCAACGCGGCGGACTGGATGACGCGGATCAAGCGGTCGCCCAGCTCGCGGTTGGCCGCCTGGTGCTCCGGCGTCGAATCGTCGCGGGGGCGGAAGCCGGGCAGGAGACCGCCGGTTCGGGCCGCCGCCTCCGCCGGCGAAAGCGGGAGGAATTCCTTGTTTCGATCCGGGCGCCATGGAAACGAATAAAGGCGATAAAACCCCAGGATATGGTCCACACGGAACGAATGAAACAGATCGCGCAGGCCGCCAGCACGCTGCTTCCACCAGCGAAACTCGTCGCGCGCCATCGCCTCCCAGTCGTACACCGGAATGCCCCAGTTCTGGCCCCATTTTTGGACAAAGAGATCGTCCTTGAAAATCGTTTCAGGCGGTGCGCCGCCGCACCAGCCCGCTTCGAACTGGTCCGGATGCGCGAAGAAATCGGCGCTGCAATAGCTGATGCCAAACGGGATGTCACCCATCAGCGCCACGCCGCGCGATTCCGCGTGCGCCTTGACGCCGGCCCATTGCTGCCAGGCGATCCATTGCACATAGGCATAGAAACTCCGCCGGCGCTCGAAACTGGCGCGTTCCGCGGGGTCAAGCGCGATCATCCAAGTGCGTGCCGCCGCCACCGACCGATGCTCAACCGGCCACGCATCGAATTGTTCGCTGTCGCTGTTTCGCGCCATCAGGGCGCGAAACAGCGTGTAGCCCTCGAGCCAGGCCTGGCCCTTGGTGAATTCCCGGAATCGCCTGCCGCGTACCGTCCTGCGCCCGAGGTGGCGCTTTTCAAATTCTGCGAAGGCGCTTTCCAAGAGCCGCCACTTCAAAGACTTCACCGTGACGTAGTCCACGGCCGGGCCGCTAAGGCGGGCGACATCCGTGTTCGTGAGAATTTCTTCAAAATTGGCCGCGAGCAGCTCGGGGAGCGAAGCGGGATGCAGCCAGAGCGTCGTGATGTCAAGCGCCATTGAACTGATCGCGTTATAGGGACTGTGGTCGCCACCCGTTTCGTTGATCGGAAGCACCTGCACCAGGCCGAACCCAAGGTCAGCCACCCAGTCGATAAACTCGCAGAGCGAATGCGTGTCGCCGCAGCCGAGGTCGTTATCCGAGCGCACCGCAAAGACGGGCGCGAGCACGCCCGCCACGCGATGGGCTGGTGAGAAATTGAGGGGTGGGTTCATGGCTTTGGGGGGAGGCGGGACCTACCATTTCCGATCCACCTCCCATCGTTCGAGCACATTCTCGGGCAACTCCACCAAAAAACGGCTCGGCCGCTGCAGCATTTCGCCGTAGCCGGCGCTGAGCCGGAGGTTCGGATGCGTCAGGTACAGCTCGTCGCACGCGCGCGTGACGGCGACGTAAAACAGGCGCCGCTCCTCCTCCACCGCGGCGGTTGATTCGAGCGATCGATGGCTCGGGAACGAGCCCTCGGTCAGCCCGATAACGAAAACGACCTTCCATTCAAGTCCCTTGGCCTGGTGCACGCTCGAAAGCGTGATGCGCTCCGTTTCAGTCGCCGCCTGCGTCGCGGCGTCGGACTCAAGCGACGTCAGCAACGCAAGCTGCGAGAGAAACTCCGCGGGGTCCTCGTATTGCCGCGCGTAATTCGAAAGGACATTGAGATCCTCGCGGCGCGCCTCGTAATTCGGGAAGCGCGACTTGGCGTAGTCGTCGTACATCGCCTCGAGGACCGACTCGATGGCTCGCGCAGGCGGAACAGGGCGGCCGGCTGGCGCGATCTCATCGAGGGTGTGCAGCAGTTGCGTCCACGATTTCTGGCTCTTGGCGCCGATCTTCGCGCCGGAGAAGATCGCCGGATAGCCTTCGTCGGGCCAGTCGCGCGCTCCGAATTTTTCGGTGTAATGCCGCCAGAGTTTGTCGGCCGCCACGCCGCCGATGCCCGGCAGCAGGCGGGCGATGCGCTTGAAGGCCACCTCGTCGCGCGGGTTCGACGCGAATTTGAGGAACGACGCCACGTCCTTCACGTGCGCCTGCTCGAAGAAGCGCAGTCCGCTCGTGATCATAAACGGCACGCCGTGCCGCGTCAGCTCAAGTTGCAATTCCATCGAATGAAAATGCGCGCGGTAGAGCACCGCCATTTCGTTGAGGTCGACGCCCTCGTCGCGCAGCTCCAGGATGCGTTGCGTGACGAAGAGCGCCTGCTGGCTCGTGTCGCTCAACTCGACCACCGCCGGCCGCGTCCCCTTGTCTTCCCGCGCCGCATGCAATTCCTTTTGAAACTGGACGGTGTTGGCCGCGATGGCCGCATTCGCCAGCGCGAGGATCTCGGGCGTGCTTCGATAGTTCGTCTCGATCTTGCAGGAGCGCGCGTCGGGATAGCGCTTTGGAAAATCGAGGATGTTTCGCACCTCGGCGCCGCGCCATGAGTAGATGGACTGCGCGTCGTCGCCCACCACCATGACGTTGCGATGGTGCTTCGCGAGGTGGTCGATGAACTCCACCTGCAGGCGGTTCGTGTCCTGGAACTCATCGACCATGATGAACTGGAACTGGCGCTGAAAATGGTCCGCCGCGGGGCCGTCCTGGCGCAGGAGCTTGACGCATTTGTCGAGCAGATCGTCGAAGTCGAGGCAGTTGACCGCCTTCTTCTTCAGTTCGTATTGGTGCGCGAGGCCGGTGATCTCCGCGGTGAGCGGCAGGAAGTATTCGAATCGATTCGCGAGCAGGTCCTCGATGCTGCGGCCGGTGTTGATCGCGAGGCTGAAGATGTCGCCCAGGACCTCGGCCTTGGGGAAGCGTTTGTCCTTGGGGTCAATCCCGGATGAGCCCAGGACCGTCTTGAGCAGATCCTCCTGGTCCTCTCGATCCATGATCGTAAATCCGGTGCGGAAGCCGGCTTCGACCGCGTAACGCCTTAGGATGCGATGACCGATGGAATGAAACGTCCCGCCCCAGATGCCCTGCGCGGCGTCGGGCAGCAGGTTCGTGACGCGGTCGAGCATTTCGCGCGCGGCCTTGTTGGTGAACGTGAGCAGCAGGATTTGCTGCGGCCGCACGCCATTCTCCAGCAGGTACGCGACGCGGTACGTCAGCGTGCGCGTCTTGCCGGTGCCCGCGCCAGCGATGACGAGCGAGGGCCCGGGTGGCGCGGTGACGGCCTCGCATTGCTGCGGGTTGAGGGCCTGGGCGTAATCGATGCGCGGACCGCCGGAACTGGGCGGTCGGTTCAGGCTGTAGGTGCGCGCCATGGTGGGCTGCAACCATTAGCCGACCTGGCCCGGCGAGAAACCGCAATCTTCGAGGGGAATGGTGGAAGGCAACCTACGGGCGCGTTGGAGACAGGCAGGGACGATTCGCCGAAACGTCCCTACCAACATGAAATCGGCTCGGGATGAGCCGAACCACCTGACTCCGTGCCGCGCGAGCGCGACTTCAGGTGGTGGCCGGGGTGCCCTGGTACCTGGCGTCACCGAAGGCAAGAATCGGGAAGAACACGACCCCGAGCAGTGCGAGACCGACGCCAAAGCCGGCTCCTTTGCCGAATTTCTCGGCGAGGGCGATGCAAAGCATGATGGCGATGATGAAATTCACGAACGGAATGAGCATTAACAGCAGCCACCAGCCGGGCTTTCCCGCGATCTTGCACATGATGTAAAGATTGTAGATCGGAATCAGGCAGGCCCAGCCGGGTTGCCCCGCTTTCGTGAAGACGATCCAAAGGGAGGCGATGATGAACACCCAGACGCCCAAACCGAGAATCACCGCGATCGGACTTACTTGTGGGATTTCCGGGGTGCCGCCGGCGGCTTGGGCAAGGAGAAGAAACGAGGTCATGTTAATTTGGGTCAGCGGAGAGTGGCGGTTGAAGAAGTCGGTGAGGACTGGTTATGGAGGCGTGAGGCCGTCTATGCGAGCAGAAAGCGCACCACTCGCTCCCAAGGTCGCGGGCGCCGAACGCGAAGCATGACGCCGGGTCGCGAAGTCGGCTCCGGACCGGCCGCGCTGGCTCGACCGTTGGGTCGCCTCGCGCTTGGGTTCGGTCCGGGATTACGGCAAACCCGAGCGGGCCGGTGACATTCGACTCGCGGCTGGGCCTTCGCTCGCGTTGACGGGACCGCCCAGCTTGTCAGGCGGGCGGACCTTGTCGTCTGCCGACGGTTCCAGATACATGTTTTTGTACCAGCGCTGGTCGCGCGCGTTGCCGGGAAAACCCTTCACGCTGGGCCGAATCAGGATGGGCCGTGTGTAATGGAAGAGCGGCGCCAGCGGCATCTCGCGAATGAAAATCTCATCGAGTTGATTCATCAGCTTGAAGCGCGCGGCATTTTCCGGCGTGCGCTCCGACTCGGCCAGAATGCGATCGTATTCCGCGTTGCTCCAGCCCGTGAAGTTCTGGCCGCCGTCCGTGCGGACGTTCTGCAGATAGTCATGCGGGTCTGGCACGGTGCCGATCCAGCCGGCGCGCGTGATCTGGTAATTGCCGGTCCGCATGGCGTTGAGATAGACCTTCCACTCCTGGTTCGCGAGCGTGACGTCGATGCCCAGCTCGCGCTTCCACATTTGCTGGACCGCCTCGCAAATCGGGCGGTGCTGCTCACTGGTGTTGAAGAGCAATTCGAGATTCGGGAATCCCTGGCCGCCGGGAAAGCCGGCTTCCGCCAGCAGGCGTCGGGCTTCGTCGCGGTCCTCGCGCAGGGCCGCGCCCGGTTGATAGCCGCCCGCGCCGGGCGGGGCGAATTCAAAGGCCGGTTTCTGTCCGGCCCGCGCGATGTGGTCGATGATCGCCTTGCGATCGATCGTCATGGCGAGCGCCCGGCGCACGCGCGCATCGTTGAGCGGGGGGTGGCGCACGTTGAAGTTGAAATAGTAGGTGCCGTAATATTCGACGATGCGCAGAAGCTGGGGATCGTTGGCGCGGTACAGGTCGAGCTTCGCCAGCGGAACGTTGTAGGTCGCGTGCAGCTGGCCCGCGCGAAACATGCGCTCCTCCGAGTCCTCGCTGTCCACGCCGAAGAACCGGATTTCCTTCAAGCGGACGTTGGCGCGATCCCAATAGTTCGGATTGGGCACGACGGAGATGACCTGATTGGCCTTCCACTCCTTGAGCATGAACGGGCCGTTGGAGACGAGGTTGCCCGGTTTCGTCCACGGCGTGTTCGGGCGGTCGAAGGAGCCGAATTTTTCCATCGTGGCGCGATGAACCGGCATCAGGTTGAACGCGCTCAGGGCGCTCGGGAAAAACGGGGTGGGCGCGCGCAGCCGGAAGGCCAGCGTGAGCGGATCGACCGCGCGCACGCCGACCTGGGTGAAGTCCGTAACCGTGCCTCGCAAATATTCCTCCGCGTTTTCCAGATAGAACGCGTTGTACGAAAACTGGGCACCCAGCTGTTTGCCGAGAAAACGCTGGAAAGAGTACACCCAGTCCGTGGCGGTGACGGGGTCGCCATTCGACCACCTGGCCCCGGGGCGAAGATGAAACGTGTAGACGAGTCCGTCGGGCGAGACGTCCCAGCCGGTGGCTGCCGCGGGCATGGGTTTGAGATCGAGCGGGTCGAGCAGCACAAGCGGCTCGAAGAGCGCGAAGACGACCTGGCTTTCCGGAATGCCGATGATGATATGAGGGTCCAGGTCCGATGGCTCGGCGCCATTGCCCAGCAACAGGATCTGGTCGCGGTTGCCCTGCTGGACCGGGGTCTCGCGTTTCGTACAGCCCGCGCCGGACAGCAGTGCGAGCGTCAGTCCGATCGATCCCAAGGTCCGGAAAACCATGGCTGGAGAGTCGAGGGTCGGGTGTCGAGGGTCGAGCGTAATCATGCTCGGGGGTACGCAACGCGCGCTTACTTCTTGCCGTCGACCGTCGACCGTCGAGTGTCGACTCCCTCCAAATACACCTGATGGAAAACCTTGATGTTGATCGCGTTGTCCGGCCAGAGCTTCACCGCAGGATGCACCAGCGCGCGATGAGTGCGGTGATAGAGCGGGATGATGGGCACCTCCCGCTCGAGGAACGCGTCCATTTGCTGAATCAACTGGAAGCGCTCGACGTTGGAATTGGCGCGCTCTGACTCGTCGAGGATGCGGTCATACTCCGGGTCGCCCCAGCCGGTCCAGTTGTTGGCCGAGCCGGTGCGCAGTTGATCCACGAAGTCGTGCGCATCGGCGATGATGCTCTCCCAGCCGACACGCGCGATGCGGTAATTTCCGTTTCGCACCGTCGTGTAATACACCTTCCATTCAAGCGTGCGCAGTTCGACCTCGAGGCCGAGGTCGCGTTTCCACATGAATTGCACGGCTTCGGCGGTCGCACTGGCGCTGCCCCCCGAACTGAACATCAGATCGATCTTCGGAAAGCCGGCTCCGCCCGGAAATCCCGCCTCCGCGAGCAGGCGCCGCGCTTCCTCCGGATCATAACGCAGCTTGGCGCCCCCGGGATAGCCGCCGATTCCATCCGGCGTAAACGAAAGCGCCGCGCTTTCGCCCCCGCGCGTGACCTTCTCGACGAGCGCGGTCCGGTCGATCGCGAGCGCGAGGGCGCGACGCACGCGTCGATCATTCAGCGGCGCTTCGCGCACGTTGAGCGAATAGTACTCGGTGCCGAGGATTGGCGTGATGTGCAGAACGTCGGGCCGCTCGCGCCGATAGGTGTCCAGCTTTGTCATCGGCACGGTGCTCGTGACGTGAACCTGTCCCGAGCGGAACATCCGCTCCTCGGCATCGGCGTTGTCGACGGGATAAAACCGGATCTCGCGCAGTCGCACCTGGTCGCGGCCCCAGTAGGACGGGTTGGGCACGACCGTGAGGTGATCATTCGGCACCCATTCCTTGAGCATGAACGGACCGTTGCCCACGAGGTTGCCCGGCCGGGTCCACGTCGGGCCCGCGCGCACGGCGGCGCCGAATTTTTCGACGGTCGGCGGATGCACCGCGAAGAACGACCAGAAATTCAGCAGCGCGGGCAGATAGGGCGTCGGATTCCTGAGCCGGAACTCGAGCGTCAGGGGATCGAGCGCGCGCACGCCGACCTTCCCGAAATCGGCCGTCTTGCCGCGGAAATAATCCTCCGCGCCCTCGACGATGAACGCGTAGTCGGCAAACGGGGCCGCCAGGGTCGCGGTGATGAAGCGCTTGAAGGAATATACCCAGTCGGCCGCGGTGACCGGATCGCCGTTCGACCATTTCGCGTTGGGCTGGAGATGAAAAGTCCAGGTTCGCCCGTCGGTCGAGACGTCCCAGCGGGCCGCGGCGGCCGGCACGGGATGTAGATCGACGGGATCGAGTTGAATCAACGGCTCAAACAACGCGCAAAGCACATCGCCCTCGATGGCGCCAATCGCGGTCTGCGGATCGAGATCTGATACCTCGCCGCTGTTCGCGACGTGAAGAATCTGGAGGCGATTGCCTTCCTCCACGCGCGTCTCGCGGCGCGAGCAGCCGAGACCGAGCCCGGCGAGGCTGCACGCGAGGGCGACAAGGGACAGCGGTCGGATCGACATCGGGTTGGATGCTGGATTTGGATGCGCTGTCTGCCGAGAGGAATCGTCGGCCGCCCAGGAGCCTGTTGAAATACTGGCATGGCCCGCGTTGCTGTCGATTTTTGCCTTGGGCCGTCTGCCGGGGTTGCTCGTCGGTCACGGGGTCGATGAAACCCGCTCCCTTTTCGCGCCGCCGCCAGCCAGCCAAAGCGACGCTCGCGCGGGCCATGCCAGTATTTCAACAGGCTCCTACCGCTTGCGGCGGAAGCGGTACCAGAGCCAGAGCACGGCGCCGAGCAGGAGGATGAGCCACCAGACGTACCGGAGCTGGCGCGCGGCCCCCTCGACCAAACGGAGTGAAGCCGGAAAGAGCAAGAAGATCAGCGCGACCAGCACGAGCACGATGTAGAAACCGATCGGTCCGAGCGGCTTTCGCTGATTGGCCATGCGCGAGGATAGCGCGGGAACGGCCAAACGGTAGGGACGACCGTCCCCGGTTGTCCCAAATTTCATTGATTGAACCTGCCGAGGGGAGCCATGATCCCGTCTGAACGCGGCCTTGTGGCGACAGTTTTGGACGACCGGGGACGGTCGTCCCTACCTTCTGGCAACGCGCCCGGATTTCGCGTTGCACCACCTTATCGCCGCACGGGTGCCGGTGCCGGGGTCGGCGCGCTTGCCGCGGGCGCTTGCAGGTTCTGCAGGTCCTGCAACGGGAGCAGGATGTTCGCCCCGCCGGTCCCGCTGGATCCGCCGATCACGAGTGGCGTGCGACCGTCCCATTTCTCCACGATTTGCAGTTGGATCAGCTCCGGATTGCCGCGCAGCGCCTCGCTGCGAATGCGAATGGCCTCGGCCTCGCCCTTCGCCTTGATTGCCGCGGTCAGTGCCTCTATCTCCGCGCGCTGCTGGATGAACTTGGCCTTCGCCGCCTCCTGCGCCTGCACCATTTTCGCCTCGATCGCGTGCTCGAGTTGATCCGAAAGCGCGATGTCCGCGATGACGATGTCGTTCACGTCGATCAGCTCGCCGACCTTTCGGCGCACGATTTCCAGCGCCTTCGTCTTGATGTCCTCGCGGTTTTGCACAATCTGCTCCGCGCTCTGCGTGGCCGTGACTTCCTTCAATCCTTCCTGCACGCGCGGCGCGACCAGCTGGTCAAAGATCCGCTGGGTCGAGTACTGCTGGTAGATCTTCACGACCGCGTCGGCCTTCACGCGATAGAGCACATTCAACTGGACCTTGATTTGCTGGAGGTCGGACGAGAAGCAGTCCGACTTCATCGTCGCGGTGCTCTGGCGCACATCGACCTGAACAATCGAGGTGATGAACGGCGCCTTGAGTCCGAAGCCCTCCGGCAGCGGCTCGGGCGACACGGTCCCAAGCGTGACCTTCACACCGCGGTTGCCCGGATTGATGACGTAGGTGCCGGAGGCCGCCATGGCCAGTGCGACGAGGATCAGCAATCCGAAGATGACAACGGAGGACAGGATTTTGGTGTTCATGCGAGGCTGGAATTTTGGATTGGGAAAAGCGCGTGGGGCATTCAGGTGCGGAGACATGCTGAGGCGAACGCTAAGGCATTCGGAACCGAATGGAAAGACGCGTCCCGTCCCGGAACGCACCATCATTTTGCGGCGGCAGCCGTGAACGCCTCGAGCGCGGCCGAGGCCAGTTCCCATTCGCGATTCAAACGCTGCAATTCGTCCGCGACGGAGATCAACTCGCGGTTCAAGGCCATCGGCCGGCCGGGAGATTCGTAGGTCGTGGAACTTTCCAGTTCAGTCGTGAGGTCCTTCTGCCGCTGCTCGAATTCGGCGATGCGCGACTCAATCTGGGACACGCGATTCTCACGCTCCCGCTTCAGCTTGGAGCGTGCCTGGCGTTCCTCAGCCTCGGCGCGTTTCTGCTCCTTTGTCTTGAAGGTGGAGACGCGCGCCGGCGCCGCCGACGTCCCGTTGCTGGCCGCGGGCGGCTGCAGATTGCTCAGCATCGAACCGGCGGTCAGCGCGGCCTTCTCCGACGTCGCGCGCGTTTTCTCGAGATAGTATTGATAGTCGCCCGGATATCTCGTCAGCGCGCCGGCACTGATGTGCAGCACGCTGGTGGCGAGTTCGCGGATGAAATGCACGTCGTGGCTGATGAAGAGCAACGTGCCCTCGTACTGCTTTAACGCCCCGATGAGCGCGTCGATGCTGGGCATGTCGAGGTGCGTGGTCGGCTCGTCCATCAGCAGCAGGTTCGGCGGATCGAGCAACAGCTTTACCAGCGCAAGCCGGCTTTTTTCACCGCCGCTCAGCACCGCCACGGGTTTGAAGACGTCGTCGCCGCGAAAGAGGAAACTGCCGAGAATCGTGCGCACCGCCTGCTCCGGCACCGGCTCGCGCGTGTCGCTGGCCTCCTCAAGCACGGTGCGCTTCGGCTGAAGCATGTCGACGCGATTCTGGGAGTAGTAGCCGACGCTCGCGTGGTAGCCGAGGTCGCGTTCGCCCTGCTGGACCTCGAGCACGCCGGCGAGGAGCTTGAGCAGGGTTGACTTGCCGGCGCCGTTGGGGCCGACCAGCACCATGCGCAGGCCGCGTTCGGCCTCGAAGTCGACGCCGCGATAGACCACGTTTTCGCCATAGGCGTGGTGCACGCCCTTGAGCGTGACGACGCGCAGGCCACTGCGCCGCGGCTGCGGAAAGCGAAAGTGGATGGTCTTCTCGGCGGCCTCGGGCGCGTCGACGCGTTCCATGCGCGCGATTTCCTTGAGCTTGCTTTGCGCGCGGGACGCCATGCTGGCCTTGGCGCGGAAGCGATCGGCGAAGCGCTGGAGGCGCTCGATTTCGCGCGACTGGTTCTTGTGCGCGGCAAGCTGCTGTTCGTCGCGCGCGACGCGCTGGACGAGGTATTCGTCAAAATTACCGCGGTAGCGATGCAACTGGCCGCGTTCCATCGCGACGATGCTGCCGCAGAGCGTGTTGAGAAATTCGCGATCGTGCGAGATGAACAGGATGGCACCCTCGTACGATTGCAAATGCTCCTGGAACCATTCGAGCGATTCGAGATCGAGATGGTTGGTGGGCTCGTCGAGCAGCAGGAGGTCGGGGGAGAGCGTGAGCAGGCGGGCGAGGTGCGCGCGCATGACCCAGCCGCCACTCAACTCGCGCAGGGGCCGCGACAGATCGCGCTCGCGGAAGGCCAACCCGGCCAGGATTCGTCGCGCCTGGGGCTCAAGCTGGTAGCCGCCGATTTCGTCAAAACGGGCGAGGGCGGCGTGATGCTCGGACTCCTCGATTTCCTCGGCCGGCCGGGCCAGCAACCGTTGCAGTTTTTCCATCTCCGGCGTGATTGCCATGGCCAGTTCGAGCGCAGTCTGGTCGCCGATGGGCGCGGTCTCCTGCGGGAGATAGCCCATCGTGACGCGCCGCTCCAGGTTCACCGTGCCCTCGTCGGGCGAGGATTCCTTGAGGATGATCGAAAAGAGCGTCGTCTTGCCCGCGCCGTTGGGACCCACCAGGCCAATCTTGTCGCCACGATTGACCTGCAGGGACACGTCCTCGAACAGGACGCGTCCGCCATGGGACTTGGAAATGTTCGAAATCGTAAGCATCGCGCGGGCGCGGAATGTAGCGCAGAAGCGGGTATAGGCCAGCAATTCCCGGTTCGACCGTGACCAGGCATCCCATCCATTCCTATGTCGGCCCCATTGGCCTGGTGGGTGCGGACCGTCTAGACAGTTACTGCATTCCAACCTGCGCCAGCGCCGCCGCCAGGCCGAACAACTTGCCGTCCGCCATCGCAGGCGCCACGATCTGTAGCCCGAAGCCGTGCGCGTCCAAGTCCTCGGGGCCGACGCCGGCCCCGCGCACCGTAAGGGCAGGCCAGCCGTTGAGGCTGGTGGGCGCCGTGAGCTGGAGAATGCGCGAGCGGAAGCCCGAATGATCCTCGCCCATGCGCAGCTCGCGCACCGGCGTGACCGGCGCGACCAGGAAATCGAATCGCTCGAACAACGCCGTCGAGGTCGCGCAAAACTCCATCTGGCGGGCCTTGTACCCGTTGTAGGCGTCGACCGTGAAGGTGCCGCCAAATTCGAGCCGGCTGTGCACCGTCGGCTCATAGCGGTCGGCGAAACGCGGCAAAAAATCCTGATGGTTCCCCGCAGCCTCGTGCGCCTGGATCGGGATGAAAAGCGCGGTGGCATCCAGCCAGATTGAGGCGTCGAATTCCTCCACCGAAAATCCTGCGGCGCGCAGGTGGTCGCCGTAGGCCCGATGGGTGGCGATGATCTCGGGGTCGCAGCATTCCAGCCAGGCGCCGCCCGCCAGGCCGATCCGAGTGCGCGTCGGTTCCACGGGTTCGGCCGCGACGCCAAGGAGCGCAGCGCCCACCGCGGGCAGGTCGGAAAGGTGACGGCAGAGCCAGCCCATCGTGTCGAACGATTGTGCGAGCGGAAAGCAGCCACCCCATTTTCCGCGCTCAAGCGACGCGCGAAAGCTCACCAGGCCGCAAAATGACGCCGGCGCGCGCAGCGATCCGCCGGTGTCCGTGCCCAGCCCGATGACCGCCGAGCCCTCGACCACGCTGGCGGCCGCGCCGCTGCTCGACCCGCCGGTCAGGCAGCCGGGCCGGGTCGGGATTTCGCAATCGCCGAAATGCTGATTCTCGCCGGTGATGCCGTAGGCGAACTCGTTGAGATTGGTCTTGCCCATCAGCACCGCGCCGGCTCCGCGCGTGGTGGCCGCATATTCCGAGTCAACCGCCGGCACGGGTCGCGTGCTCGCGTAAAAACTCGATCCGGCCGTGCTCGGCGTGCCCGCGACATCGAAACAGTCCTTCACCGACACCGGCAGTCCGCCGAGTGGCCTGGTCAGATCGACGCCCGCGTCGAGCTGCGCGCGCACCGCATCGGGATCGAGATGCAGATACACCCTGGCCCCCTGGGCCTTGCGCCACACCGCGGTGGTGAGCGCGTTCTCGATGAGCTCGCGCGTCGAGAGTTCGCCCGTGACGAGCGCGCGGCGCAGTTCCGCAATGGGTCGGGCGGGGTGCATGTCAGGCGGCCTTCACGTGGGCCTCGAGCGGCGCGAACGATCCGATTTTCACCGTCACCTGGTCGCCGGGCTTGAGGTTGCCGACGCCCGCGGGCGTGCCGGTGATGATGATGTCGCCCGGCAGCAGCGTGGTGCAATGGGTGATGAACTCGACCAACTCGGCCGGTTTGAAGATCATCTCGCCGGTACGGCCGTTCTGGCGCGTCTCGCCGTTGAGCTCAAGTACGACCGCGAGGTCGCTGACGTCGACGCCGCTGTACACGAACGGACCGACCGGCGTGAATGTGTCGAAGCTCTTGCCGCGGGCGTTTTGACCCTCGCTGTCCTGAATCGTTCGATCGGTCACATCATTCGCGGCGGTGTAGCCGAAGATGTATTCGGACGCGGTGGCGGCGGTCACGTTTTTCGCGCGCTTCCCGATGACGATGCAGAGCTCGGCTTCGTAATCGATGCGGTGGTCCGGAAACGGCAGCTCGATCGTGCCGCCGGGCGGCAGCAGCGAGGTCGGCGCCTCGAGCCAGGTCAGCGGCGACCTGGGCGCCTGTTTGTTTCGCTCCTTGGCGTGATCGTGGTAATTCAGGCCCACGGCGATAATCTTGCTGGGAGCGACCGGCAGCCCCGTTTTGAGCTGCGCGAGCGGCACGGCGGGCTGATCGGCAGGTTCGAGACCGAGCCAGAACGGCTGTTTGAGGGGTCGGACGGCCTGGGTGGCTGAGTCGAGCTCGCCGTAAAACGCGGTGCCGTTGCCGGTGAAATGTCCAAAGGTGCGCATAGGGCCGCAGCTTGGCGCGGTGCACCGTCCGGATGCCAGCCGGAAATGCAGGGAACTGGTAGTCGAAAGTCGGAGGTCGAACGCCGGAGAATGGGTGCGTATTCCACGAGGGAACTCCACTGGCCGCTGGAATCTCTTGCTTTCGACCTTCGACTTTCGACCTTCGACTCTGTTTTTCGTCACGACTTAGTTGCCAAGGTGCCGCGTTCTGACTACCAATGGGCGCATCTCTCCCCCAGCCCACAATCACACCATGAAAAAGACTCTCTTTACCACCCTCGCGGCGGCCCTTGGCCTCACCGCTCCGCTCCTGTTCGCGCAGGAAATCGTTGTCGGCGAAATTGTCTCGATGACCGGTGACAAGGCCGGCTTCGGCACCGAGATCCACAACGCCACCATGATGGCGGTCGAGGATACCAATGCCGCCGGGGGCGTGCTCGGGAAGAAGATCAAGTTGGTCAGCGAAGACACCCAGTCGAAACCCGGTGAGCCGGCGGCCGCGGTGAGAAAGTTGATCTCGCGGGACAAGGTGGTGGCGATTCTCGGCGAATATACCTCCTCGCTCACGCTGGAGGCCGCGCCGATTTGCCAATCCGAAAAAGTGCCGCTGATTTCACCGGGGGCGACGAATCCAAAAGTCACCGAGGTGGGCGATTACATTTTCCGCGTCTGTTTCATCGATCCGTTCCAGGGCACGGTGCTGAGCAAGTTCGCGCTGAACAACCTGAAGGCGACCAAGGCCGCGGTGTTTACGGACATCAAGCAGGACTACTCGATTGGCCTGGCCGATTTCTTCAAGACGCACTTCACCCAGAACGGCGGTACCATCGTGGCCGAGAAGAGCTACTCCAGCGGCGACGCCGACTTCAAGGCGCAGCTGACCGCGATCAAGTCGGCCAACCCGGAGGTCATCATGATTCCCGGCTACTATTCGCAGATCGGTCTGATCGCGAAGCAGGCCCGGGCGCTCGGGATCACGGTGCCGTTGATCGGTGGTGATGCGTGGAGTGATTCGCAGCTGGTGGCCATCGGCGGCTCGGCGGTGGATGGCAGCTATTTCACGGACCATTTCTCCGCTGAGAATCCGGATCCGAAGGTTCAGGCCCTCCTGAAACGCTACAAGGAGAAGTTTGGCAAGGACGCCGGCTCGGCGGCGGCGCTCGGCTATGATGCGGCCATGGTGGTGTTCGACGCGATCAAGCGCGCCGGCTCGACCGATGGACCGAAGCTGCGCGACGCGATCGCGGCGACCAAGGGCTTCGCAGGCATTTCCGGCGTGATCACGCTGGACGAGAAACGCAACGCCAACAAGCCGGCCGTCATCCTGCAGGTGAAGGGCAAGGACTTTAAGTACGTCTCGACGGTCAATCCTTGATCGCGTGCTTGAGCGCGATCGCTTCCATTCCATCCGGCGGTCCTGTTCACGCGGGACCGCCGGGTTCGTTTCGCGCCCCAGCGGCGCGGCGCGGGCGCGGGTGCGATTCGACCTCCGGCCTAGTCTCCGCTTGAAATGAGCCTCAGCGATTTCTTCCAGCAGATCATCAACGGTCTGTCGCTGGGCGCGTTCTACGCGCTCATCGCGCTGGGCTACACGATGGTGTACGGCGTGCTGCGTTTCATCAATTTTGCGCACGGCGACGTGTTCATGATTGGCGCGTACTGCGGCTATTATTTTGCGGAGCGCATCCAGGCAATTTTCGGCGGCAAGCTCACGTGGGCGAGCGCGCTCGCAGTGTTGCTCGTCTCAATGGTGATCTGCGCCGTGCTGGGCGTGGTGATCGAGCGCCTGGCTTATCGCCCCCTGCGCAGCCGCCCGAAGCTGGCGGTGCTCATCACCGCGATCGGCGTCTCGCTTTTCCTCGAATACGGCGGCCAGTTCTTCTTCGGCGCTGTCCCCCGCGCGTTTCCCGAGTTGATTCCGGACCTTCCCGTGGGCGGCCTGGGCTCGCTGATCATCACGACGAATCAGGTGCTGGTCTTTGGCGTGACCATCGCGCTGCTGCTCGCGCTCAACTACATCGTCAAGCACACCAAGATGGGATTGGCCATGCGCGCGGTCTCGCAGAACGCCACCGCCGCACAATTGATGGGCGTGAACATTGACACGGTCATCTCCTTCACTTTCGCGCTCGGCTCCGCGCTGGCCGGCGCGGCCGGCATCCTCTTTGCCGTGAGCTACCCGTCGATCAATCCACTGATGGGAATTCTCCCGGGCATCAAGGCGTTTGTCGCCGCGGTGCTTGGGGGGATTGGGCACCTGCCCGGCGCCGCGGTCGGGGGACTCATCCTCGGGGTGGTGGAAACATTCGTCGGCGCGTCCGATTACTCATCCTATCGCGATGCCATCGCGTTCGCGGTGCTGATCTTGATCCTGCTCTTCAAGCCCGCCGGCATCTTTGGGAAAGCGACCGTGGAAAAGGTCTGACCGGCGCGGGCGCTGGAAACTCGAAACTCGAAATTCGAAGCTCGAAGTAAACTCGAAATTCTAAATCCAAAGTTTAACGTGACCCTGCTCGATCAAATTTCCGGATCTCGCATCGACCGCAGCGAAATCTTTACGCTTGGTTTCGCTTTCCTGCTTGAAACTTACTTCGAGTTTCGAGTTTCGAATTTCGAGTTTCCGCCCGAGTTTCCTTTCCGGCCATGAACAGCCGACTTCTCCTCGGGGCCGCGATTCTCGCGAGCGGTCTGCTTTCCGCCTTCACCGGCTCGTTCGATGCGTATTACGTCCAAATCCTGACGTTTATCGGCATCAACATCATCCTGGCGGTCAGCCTGAATTTGATCAACGGCCACACCGGCCAGTTTTCCCTTGGCCATGCCGGCTTCATGGCGGTGGGAGGTTACACCGCGGGATTTCTCACGACCAAGCTGGGCCCCTCCATCCTCGCCGCCCTGGGAGGTTCCAATTGGTGGAGCGAAGCGATCCTCTTTTCCGGCGCTCTCCTGACCGGTGGTCTCGCCGCGGCCATCGCCGGCCTGATTGTCGGCGTGCCTTCACTGCGCTTGCGCGGCGACTACCTGGCGATCATCACCCTTGGCTTCGGTGAAATCATCCGCGTGCTCATTCAAAACATCGATGCGGTGGGCGGGCCGCGCGGCATGACCGGCATTCCTGGGTACACGAATCTGTTTTGGACCTTCGGCATCGCAGCCATCACCATCTACACGATTTCCAGCCTGGTGGATTCCACCTACGGCCGCGGCTTCCTGACCGTGCGCGACGACGAGATCGCGGCCAGCGCGATGGGGGTGAATACCACCCGCTACAAGGTGGTCGCATTCGTGATTGGCGCGTTCTTCGCGGGCATCGCAGGCGGCCTCTACGCCCATTCCACCCAATACCTCACCCCGGAGGGCTTCACGTTTCAGAAGACCGTCGAGATCGTCATCATCGTCATCCTCGGCGGAATGGGGAACAACGCGGGCGTGACGGTCGCGGCGGTTCTGCTGACCGTGCTGCTCGAGGCGCTCCGGTCGGTGTCGGACTTCACGTTCCTGCCGCAATTCGTGCGCGACCTGACGAAGAACCGGATGATCTTGTTTTCGCTGGTGCTGATTGCGCTGATGCTGCTCCGTCCACAGGGCCTGTTCGGTGGCTTCCAAAGACCGAAGCGAACATGAAGTCCAATAAACCGTGGATCCACGAATTTCACACGAATTGACACGAATCATGTTGTGTAGATCGGCATCTCTGGACGCCTTTGATTCAAGTTCATTCCTGTAGAATTCGTGGTTCTCCTGCTTTTTTTGATGTCCGCATCCAAACCACTGCTGGAATTGAAAAACTGCACGGTCCGCTTTGGCGGGCTGACGGCGGTGTCGGATTTTTCCGCCGCCATCGGCTCGAACGATCTCATCGGGCTGATCGGCCCCAACGGCGCGGGCAAAACCACCTGCTTCAATCTGATCACCGGCGTTTACGCGCCCACCTCGGGCACGATCACGTTCGACGGACAAGCGATCAACGGCCAGAAGTCGCACCGCATCGCGGCGCTCGGCATCGCCCGGACGTTCCAGAACATCCGGCTGTTTCCCTCGCTGACGGTCTTCGACAACGTGCGTGCCTCCTTTAATTTGCGCCGCCGCGGCGCTCCCGCGCAGGCACTCTGGCGCGGGCGCGCGTTTCGCGACGAGGAGGCGGAGATCGATCGCGAGGTCATGGAGATTCTCGAGATCTTCAAGCTCACGCGCTTTCGCGATGACGACTGCAAGTCGCTGGCTTACGGCGACCAGCGCCGGCTCGAGATCGTGCGCGCACTGGCCACGCGGCCGAAGCTGCTGCTGCTCGATGAGCCGGCCGCGGGCATGAATCCGACGGAGAAGGACGAGCTGATGCGTCTCATCCGCTTCATCAAGGACAAGTACCGGATCGCGGTCCTGCTGGTGGAGCACGACATGAAGGTGGTGATGGGCATTTGCGAGCATATCCACGTGCTCGATTACGGCCTGAAGATCGCGGAGGGCAGCCCGGCGGAGATCTGCAAGGACCCCAAGGTCATCGAGGCCTATCTCGGCGAGGACACGCCCGAGCTGGAGCGGGAAGTCGCCGGGGAGCTCAACACCTGACGATGCTCCAGATCGAAAATCTCGAAGTTTGCTACGGCGCCATCAGCGCGCTGCAGGGCATCTCGCTGACCGTCGGCAAGGGCGAGATTGTCACCTTGATCGGCGCGAACGGGGCGGGAAAGTCGACCACCCTGCGCGCGATTTCCGGCATTCTGAAACCCAAGGCGGGTCGGATTCTCTACGACGGTGAGGAGATTGGCGGGCTGGCGCCCCACAAGATCGTCGAGCGGGGCATTTCGCACGTGCCGGAGGGTCGGATGGTCTTTCCCGGCCTGACCGTGATGGAGAACCTGCGCATGGGTGCCTTCCGCTTCAACGACGCGGCGCGCTTCAGCAGGGACCTTGATTACGTGTACCTGATTTTTCCCCGCCTCAAGGAGCGCGAGAGCCAGCTTGCCGGCACGCTTTCCGGCGGGGAGCAGCAGATGCTGGCGATTGGCCGCGCGCTGACGGGCCAGCCGAAGTTCCTGATGCTCGATGAACCGTCGCTCGGCATCGCGCCGCTGCTGACCAAGACCATTTTTTCGAAGATCACCGAGATCAACCAGCGCCTGGGCATTCCCATTTTGCTGGTGGAACAAAATGCGAACCTGGCCCTCGCGATTTCACAACACGGGCACGTTCTCGAGACGGGCCGGATTATTTTGTCCGACACCTCGCCGGCGCTGCGCAGCAATCCCAAGGTGCGAAGCGCGTACCTCGGGGGATAAAAAGCTTGGACTGAATTAAGGGAATTGACGGAATTTTTTGGAGGACTGGGCTTACGGAGTAGGCTTTGCCCGGAGATTTCTGCCAATTCTCTTAAATCCGTAAATTTGGTCTAATCCTCCAGATGTCCGCGCTGACGCCCCATTTGCCAACTGATCGCCCGGCGCTGATCCTCGCGCCAATGCAGGACGTGACGGACCTGCCGTTCATGGGCGTGATTCATCGCCGGGGCGATCCGGATCTCTATTTCACGGAGTATTTCCGCGTGCACCGAGACTCGCGGCCAGAGCGCCACATCCTGCGCTCGATCGACGAGAACCCAACCGGCCGCCCCATCATCGCGCAGATGATCGGCGTGGACATCCCGTCACTGGTGCGCACGGCGACAATACTGCAGCGGCACCCGATCGCCGCGATCGATCTCAACCTTGGCTGTCCCGCGCCCATCGTTTGCAGCAAGAACGCCGGGGGCGGACTGCTGCGCAACCCGCAGCAGATCGACGAGATTCTGGGCGCCCTTCGAGCCTCGATTGGCTGCGGGTTCACGGTGAAGACCCGGGTCGGGTTTGATTCGCCGGAGGAATTCCCGCGCCTGCTCGAGGTGTTTGCGCGCCACGACTTCGATGCGTTGACCGTGCATGGCCGGACCGTACGCGAAATGTATCGCACCGCGGTGCATCTCGGCCGGATCCGGGAGGCGGTCGGGGCGATCGCCCATCCGGTCTTCGCGAATGGCAACGTTCTATCCGTGCGACTGGCGAAAGAGACAATCGAGAAAACCGGGGCGGCGGGCCTGATGATTGGCCGCGGCGCGATCCGCAACCCCTGGATCTTCCGGCAGTTGCGCGAGGAGGCCGAGAGTCGGCCCGTGTTTGAGCCGACGTTGCGCGACGTGCGCGCATACATCGAGGATCTGTTTCACGCCGTGCGCCGGCCCGATGGCACGGAGCTGGGCCACGTGGCGAAGATGAAGAAGTACCTGAACTTCATCGGACAGGGCATCGGCGAGGACGAGGCGTTTCTCCGCGAGGTGCGCCGTGTGGCGACCGAGCGCGAATTTTGGGAGTGCTGCGATCGTCACCTGCTCAGCGATGAGCCGATGCCGGCGGAGCCGCCGCAGCGGGCGTTGCTCGATGCGCGCAGCGAGCGGATGGTTCAGGAATTGGCCACCGGCTCGCGCGCCTGAGGTGGTGCGTCGCGCTCAACCGCAGGGGTTCCGGGTGGTTTCCGCCGGACGACACCGGCCTTGCCGGAAAGCAGAATCGAAACCAGCACCGCGGCGGCGGTGAGCCAGGTCGCCGGCCCGACGGATTCGCCGAGCCACCACGCGGCGGCAACGAACGTCATGAACGGCATGAGCAACTGCAACTGACCCACGCGCGCCACGCCGCCGAGCTTGAGTCCGTGGGTCCAGAGCATGACGCCAAAGAGCTGGCTGATGGCCGTCACGTAGGCAAATGCGCCCCAGGCCATCGCAGGGACCTCCTGCGGCGGATGCGCGGACCAGCGGAAAAGCGTGATCGAAATGGTCGCGGGCAGCGCCAGAATGAGCGCCCAGCAGACGACCTGCCAGCTCCCGAGAAGCGGCGCCACACGCGCGGCCTCCGCGTAGCCGAAGCTCGCGGCGATCGCCGCGGCGAAAAGGGCGAGGTCGGCGATCTGCAGGCCATGACCCTGATTCTGCCAGACCGCAAAGGCGATCACCGCGCCGCTGCCCAGGGCACCGGCGAGCCAGAATCCGCGTGACGGTCGCTCGCCTACGCGGAGCATGCCGGCCAGGGATGTGAAGATCGGCAGCAGGCCGAGAATCACCGCGCCATGTGAGGACGGCGCGTAGACCGATCCGATGCTGGCGAAATACGGGAAGAGACACCCGAGGCAAAGCGAGACGACGGCGACGCTGCCCCATTGCGTTCCGCGGGGGCGACGCGCCCGCGCGATGAGCAGGCACAGTGCGCCCAGCATGGCTGCCGCCACGGCGCGGCCCGAGGCCACGAGCATGGGATCGATCGCCTGCACCGCCACGCGTGTCGCAGGGAGTGTGAGGCTGAAGGACGCGACGCCGAGCAAGCCGAAGACGTAACCGAGCGTCTCGCTGCGATGCGGATGCATTAAAGGCGCGGCAGGGTCGGTCACGGGAGAGGGGAGACCAAGCGAAGGGCCGCTGCGAGTTTTCATCGAGCGGCCCTTCGGAAGAGGTGAATGTTTCCCGGCTTACTTGGGTTGGGATTCGATGACGCGGAATCGGCTATCTTCCAGCGCCTCGACCAGGATGTTGTCGTCGGAATGACTGATGTACGTTTGACCCGGCATCAACAGGACGTCATCCCGCAAATCCGTGCCCAGCGTCATCCAAAGCGTGCCAGTCAGGCATTCAATGGCGAAGCTCTCGATGAGTGCTTCGTCGCCGCTCCAGAAATCGCCCTTGTCGAGCGTCACCAGACCGACCATCCGCTGATTTTCGACCAAAGCGACATCGTAGGCATGCCGCGGATCCACCGGCAAATTGCGCTCAATGTTTTGGAGAACCGATTGGGCAAGCGCATTTTCCCATTGGCCCAGGCTCCGTGTGAGGTTGTTTTTCATATGTTTACTGCTTTCGCGTCTCGAAACTCGCATGAGCAACGGTTAAGAACAGTTTCAGTATATTCCATTTGCAACCGGAACAGTTTTCTGGAATAAATGACTGTTTTTGCGGGCGAAATACCGACATTTACTCTGGATTACTGATGAAGACCGGGCTGGCAACTGCATCCTCGCACCTCTATGAACAGGTGGCAGAGGAGGTCGCGCAGCTCATTGATCAGCGCATCCTGCGGGCGGGGGATCGGGTGCCGTCGGTACGCAAATTGATGGCGCAGAAGGGCGTCAGCCGGTCCACGGCCCTGCAGGCATTTCAATTGCTCGAGGGCCGGGGCATGGTCGAAGCGCGGCCGCAGTCGGGCTATTACGTCAAACCGCAGCGCGAGCATCTGCTGCCCGAGCCGGAGCACTCGCAGGAGCCGGACACCCACGACCAAATTGAGTTGGAAGGGACGGCGGCCAAGGTGGCGGAGGTCATCGTCTCTTTCCGGCACCACCCCGAGTACGCGCCGTTTGGCGTGGCCACTCCAAGTCCGCAAATCCTGCCGAACCGCGCGCTGAATCGGGTGCTCGCGGCGACGGCGCGAAACGCGGGCGACGCGGGCAACAACTACGACTTCCCGCCCGGTCACGAGGAACTGCGCCGGCAGATTGCGTTGCGCGCGCCGGACGCCGGGCATCAGCTCGCGATGGACGAAATCGTTACGACCCTCGGCTGCATGGAGTCGCTCAATCTCGCGTTGCGCGCGACCTGCAAACCGGGCGATTGCGTCGCGATCGAGTCGCCGACCTACTACGGCCTGCTGCAGGCGCTGGAGAGCCTGGGGCTTTCCGCGATCGAGATTCCCACGCATCCGCAGCACGGCGTCGACCTCACCGCGCTGGAGGCCACGTTGTCGAAACGAAAGGTCGCGGCGTGCCTGTTTTCGACGAGTTACAACAATCCGCTCGGCAGCTGCATGCCGGAGGAAAACCGGCGCGCGCTGATCCAGGACATTCTTGCGCCGCGCGGCATTCCCTTGATCGAGGACGAGATTTACGCGGACCTCCACCACGGCCTGTTGCGCCCGAAATCATGCCGGGCGTTCGACACGGAGGGCTTGGTGCTGGTTTGTTCGTCCTTCTCCAAGTGCCTGGCGCCGGGTTATCGAGTGGGCTGGATTGTGCCGGGGCGTTTTGGCCAGCGCGTGCAATTGCTCAAGTTCATGAATACGCTGGCGACCGCAACGCATCCGCAGGCCGCCATCGCGGATTTCATGAAAAGCGGAGCCTTCGATCATCACATGCGGGGCCTGCGCAAGCGGTTGCGCGAGCAGGTCGCGCGCGTGTCCGAGGCGGTGGCGGAGTATTTCCCGGCCGGCACGCGCGTCACCCGGCCGGCGGGCGGGTTCGTGCTCTGGCTGGAATTGCCGGGCAACGCAAACGCGCTGAAGCTGCACCAGCGCGCGCTGGCGGAGGGCATCAGCATCGCGCCCGGTCCCATCTTTTCCGCCGGGCAACGCTACCAGAATTTCATCCGACTCAGCTGCGGCTACCCGTGGACCACGCGGCTGGAGCATGCGCTGATTTCGCTGGGCCGCCTGGCGCGAGGATAGGAACGGAGTCGAGGGTCGAGGGTCGAGAGCCAGGGATTGAGTTCAAATGCGGACCGAAATCCGAAATGCCCGTTTTAGCGCATCTGGAAATACCGGGACCTCTGCGGACAAGCCTTTTTTGACCCTCGACTCTCGACTCTCGACCCTCGACTCTCCCACGCCATGCTTTCCTTCGACCTCCGCACGGCGCCGCCTGCGCTCAATTACAAGCTCATGACGGGGCTTATCACTCCGCGGCCGATTGCGCTGGTCACCTCAATCGATCTGGAGGGCCGCGTGAATGCCGCGCCCTTCAGCTATTTCAATGCCTTCGGATCGGACCCCGCGATTGTCGTCCTCGGTATCGGCAACCGGCCCGGGACCAACGTCGCCAAAGACACGGCGGCAAACATCGCCGCGACCCACGAGTTCGTGGTGCACCTGGTCGACGAGGTCATCGCCCGGCAGATGAATGTCTGCTCAACGCAATTTCCGCACGGTGTGAATGAAATCGAGCAGGCGGGCTTCACGCCGATCGCGTCGGTCGTGGTCAAGCCTCCGCGCATCGCGGAATCCGCCGTCCACTTCGAATGTGTCGAGGACCAGCGCCTCGTGATCGGCAACAACCGGCTGATCATCGGCCGCGTGTTGATGGCGCACGTGCGGGAGGGAATTCTCAACCCGGCCAACCAGCACCTCATTGACGGGGCGTTCTATCCGCTGGGTCGCATGCACGGCCGCGGCTGGTACGCGCGGACCGAGGACCAGTTTGAAATGAACCGGCCGGAATAGGGTTCCGCGTTGCTAGGATCCCGCCACCCGCACATCGACGCGGCCGTCGGAATAGCCAATGAGGACGCGCTCGGCGGTGCCGAGGAAGAGGCCGGTGTCGACCACGCCGGCAATTTCCAGCACGGCCTTTTCGAGCGCTCGCGCCGCGACGCCATCCTGCAGCGGAGCGGTGGTGGCGCAATCGAGCGTCAGGTTTCCATTGTCGGTGATGAACGGCTCCGTGCCGCCCGCGACCGGGCGCGTCACCGGCTTGAGTCCGATCGCCTTCAATTTCCGCACGACGTAACCATGGGCGAGGGGAATGACCTCGACCGGGATGCGCCCGCGTTCGCCGAGCGTCTGCACGAGCTTCTCCTCGCCAACGAGAATGATCTGCCGTTTCGACGCGGCCGCGACGATGCGCTCGCGCACGAGGGCGCCGCCCCAGCCCTTCACGAGATCCAGATTGGGCGCGACCTCGTCGGCGCCATCCACCGTCAGATCGAGTTCCAGATCCTCGGTGAGCGGCACGAGGGGAATGCCGAGTTCGAGCGCCTGTTTTTCGGACGCGTTCGAGGTGGGCACCCCGGTGATCTTGAGTCCGGCTTTGACGCGTTCGCCGAGCTTGGCGATGAAGGCCGCCGAGGCGCGTCCCGAGCCGAGTCCGACGCGAGCGCCGTCCTTGATGAGGTCGAGCACATACGCTGCAACCGAGAGCACCGCGGGATCATTTGAAACATTCGACATGGGGCCTCCTTGGGAAGTTCGCGAGGGTGGCGGGACCGGTGGGCGAAAGCAATGCGAAAGGTCGCTTCAGGGTGGTTCGACTGGTCCTCAAGCCGCCGCCGCACACCAGATCGCACAAGGCGAAGATGTCGGGGTCGGCCCTGAAATAGATCCCATTCATTCCCTCTTTCCGGCGACCCAGGATGCAGGCGTCGGTCAGGGTCTGGGGATGCCGCGACGCGTGGGCCTGCGTCGGGCCGGTCTGCCGCACCAGAAAGTTGCCGCTTTCGGCAAACTTCAGCTGCCCGACATCACCGGGATTCCGGACTGGGGCTGGTTTCTGGTGCTGGCCGCGGTGGCGGGAGTGGTTTTCTGGCAGATCGAGGCGCGCGAACGGAAAGCGGCCTGCGCAGTGACCTGATTTGCGGGGCTCGGGGCAGGATGTCTGTGTCGCGGCGAGAGACCCGGCGGGTCCAACTTGGTTACAACCCTCCGCTGGGCGGGTGGAAGAGGGCCCGGCAAGCGGGCAGCGGGGCACTTTCCGGTTTCACCGACCGCTTTTTGTTTTAGTGTCCGCGGTCCATGAAGATTGATGTCATCCTCACCCCGGCGGAAATCGCGACGCTGCCGGCGGGCGATCTCTCGGGCAGCACGGCGGTGGTGTTCGACGTCCTGCGGGCGACCTCGACCATCGTCACCGCGCTCGCGAGCGGCGCGGCGGCGGTGCATCCGGTCGCGACGATCGACGAGGCGTGGGCGCTGCAGCAAAAAATTCCCGGGGCCATCGTGGGCGGTGAGCGGGAGGGGGTGAAGCAGGCCGGATTCCACTTCGGTAATTCGCCGCGCGAATACACGCCCGAAGCGGCGGGCGGGAAGGAGATCATTCTCACAACCACCAACGGCACCGTGGCGTTGCGCGCGGTGGCGGGTGCGCAGCGCGTCCTGATCGGTGCGCTTCTGAATCTCGATGCCCTCGCGGCGTACCTCCGGGCGGCCCGGCCGGAGCACCTGCTGCTGGTCTGCGCCGGCTCCTGGAATGATTTCTCGCTGGAGGACGCGCTGGCGGCGGGCGGATTGATGGCGCGATTGCCCGAGGCGGAGGCCACCGATCCCGGCACGGTCGTGGGTCTGGTCCACTTGCGCTTCGGCATGGAGCCCTACAGTTGCCTGCGTTCTTCGAAAAATGGGCGGCGCCTGGTGAACATCGGGCTGGGTGAGGATGTCGCATACTGTTCCCGCACCTCGAGCAGCGCGCTCGTGCCCGAATTGCGCGACGGAGTCATTCTGCCGCCGCTGAAGTCCTGATGTAATGCCGCAACTGCTGGAACAGCTCGAAGTCACAGCCGCGCGCGCGCGAAATCGCAAGCGCGTGCTCATTGCGATCGGCGCGGCGGTGGGGATCCATCTCATCCTGCTGATTTGCCTGGCGACCCTCATTCCGTTGATTCCGGAGCCGACGGTGTACGTGCCTCCAAAGCCGTTGAGACTGTCGATCGAGCGTCCGCCGGAAGACCAGACGGCCGCCGCCGAGGAAGCAAAAAAGAAACTCAACTACCTCGAGACAAACCCGGATCAGGAAGCGGACAAGCCGCAGGAGAAACCGGCATTTGAATCCGACAAGGACACGCTGGCCGCGAGCGAGAAGCCCGGCGAGGAGGACAAGGAACCGCTGCCGTCGCAGGACGGACGCGAGCTGCCGTTCTTCCATTTTGACACCAAGCCATACGTCGAGGGCGAAAAGGCGGCGAACATCGCGTCAAAACCCCAACCCGCCGTCCCGGCGACACCCGGCCCAGTTGCCCCGCCGGTTCCCAAGACCAATCCGCCCCGCCCCCAGCCCAACTTGGCGGCCGTGGTCCCCAAGCCGGCCGCCCCAAAGGAAATCGCGATGCTGGAGCCGCAGCCCAAGCCCTCGGCCACGCCCGATGAAAATCAGCAACAACCCGATGCCCCATCCCAGCCGCCCGCGCCCCAGTCGCAGCGTCAGGTCGATCCTTCCGTGGCCAGCCCCGGGCGGCAAACGCTACCGGGTTATCAGCCGCAGACCGAGCAGACCAAGATGGTCGGGGGGGTCACCAATCGCGGCCGCAATGCTGCCGCCGCTTTGGGCACACCGCTGGGCCGGTATCAGAAGCTGGTCCAGGACGCCATCGGCTCGCGCTGGTATTTCTACGCCCAACGGCGCGGGGATCTTGTCTCCATCGGCACCGCCAAGATTCACTTTTTTGTGAACCGGGAGGGTCGCGTGGAAGGCGTTCGCGTGGTCTCCAATTCCAGCAACGAAACGCTGGCCTCATTTTCCGTGCAGTCCATCGTGGAAGCTCGCATCCCGCCGATGCCGCCCGACGTCGCCACCATCCTCGACCAGAACCGGCTCGAGGTGGAGTACTCCTTCGCCTACTATTGACCCACCCGCGTTCGCGGCGATGTTCGCCGCTCTTTCCCGTCCTCTGTCGTGATTTCCTCGTTCCTCGCCGCCGCTGCCGCCCCCGCTTCGTCCTCGCCGCTCGAATCGGTCTACCATTTTTTCGTCAAGGGCGGCATCTTCATGGTGCCCATCTCGGTGTGCTCACTCGCCGCCGTGACGCTGATGATCCTGCGCGCGCTCGCCTTGCGCCGTGAGTCCATCATCCCGCGCGTGGTCGAGGCCGAGATCGGGCGATTCCAGCCGGGCGACAACACCGAGCCGCTCGCGCGCCTCGTCGGCGGCGACTTCGCCCCGCTCTCCCGCATTGCACGCGTCGCGCTCGGGCATCTGCGCGAGTCGAAGTCCGACAATCTCGAGGCGGTGCACACCACGGCCCGGGTCGAGGTGAGCAAGATGGAAAGCGGACTCGCCGCGCTCGAGTTGATCGTCGGCATCGGCCCCATGCTCGGCCTTCTCGGCGCCGTCTCCGGACTGGTCCGGGTCTTTGCGAACCTCGGTTCCGGCGCGACCAACGCGAGCGACACGCTGACCGTCGCGCTCGGCATCGCCGAGGCCCTGAATACCACCATCTTCGGCCTCGTGGTCGCGATCCCAAGTCTCATCGCCTTCACCTATTTTCAACGTCGTGTCGAGTCGCTCTCGACCGAGATGGAAGCGATCGTCGGCGAGTTGCTCAGCAAGTGCTACCAGCCCGCGCGCGCCGTCCGCACGCCGTCCGCCGCCGCCACTGAGCCCGCCAAGCGCGCCGCCCGTGCGATCGAATCCTACGAGCCCTCGCCCGCCGAGGGCTGATTTTTCGGGCTTTCGACCTTCGACTTTAGACAATTTTTCCCGATGGCCTTTTACACGAAGAAACGCGCCTCTCCGATCATCCCGATCGTGTCGCTGGTG
>JANMQT010000169.1:0-6766 GCA_031370675.1 Verrucomicrobiota bacterium | reverse complement strand
GTGCCCTCGCCGATGCGCGTCATGCCGAAGCGGGCGCGATCGATCGTAACGCCCGCGCCGATTTCCACGTCGTCCCCGATTTCCACCCCGCCCACCTGCGGCACCTTGAGGTGGCGGCCGTCGACGGTGGTAAACCCAAATCCATCGCCGCCGATGACGGCGCCGCTGTGCACGAGGCAGCGCCGTCCGATACTCACGCGCTCGCGGATGGTCACGAGCGGATGGATGAATGATTCGTCACCGATGCGGCTATCGCGGCCGACAAACGAGTGGGCGCCGAGGCAGACGCGATCGCCAAGCACGGCGCCGGCCTCAATGACGGCGTACGGTTGAATCGAGACATCGCGACCGATCTGCGCCGTGGAAGAAACCACGGCGGTCGGGTGGATGCCGGCCGCGGGCGGAGGCACGGGTGGCTGCAAGGCGGCCACCACGGACGAAAAGGCGAGCGAGGGATTCGGCACGGCGATGACTGCACCCACGTCCGGGAGTGGCTCCGCGAAATCCTCCGGCACGAGCGCGATTCCAGCCTTCGATTGTCGCAGGGCGGGAAGGTATTTTGGGTTTCCGAAAAACGTGGCGTCATCGGGGGTTGCATCCTCAAGTGCGGCAACGCCGTGGACCACGGCCTCACCGCGGCCGGCGAGGAGGCGGCCACCGACGAGCTGGGCAAGCTGGGAAGCGGTCATGGGATTGAGTTAAGATCGATTGCGAGCGGCGTCGAGCGCGAAGGTGAGGGGACGCTCGGCGGGGATGACGCTGGGCGGTGCGGTGCGGGAAAACAACAAACCCGCGCGGCCCCAAGAAAGGGCGGCGCGGGCGTTG
The DNA here is from genome assembly GCA_031370675.1 of Verrucomicrobiota bacterium. Classification (GTDB taxonomy): domain Bacteria; phylum Verrucomicrobiota; class Verrucomicrobiia; order Chthoniobacterales; family SZAS-18; genus SZAS-18. The sequence goes on along the minus strand of JANMQT010000169.1, from coordinate 5,941 downwards.
TGGAATTTTGGCTGGGCGCGGACTACTTCTTGGGCGTCGCGGCCGGCTTGGCGGGCGCTTCGGCCTTGGGGGTCGCGGCCGCGGCAGCGGGCTTGGTCTTGTTCAAGGCGGTGACCACCTCGTTGGTGAAGTCCATGCCGTCCTTGGCAAACAGAATGAGGGGCACGCCGTTCAGGCTCGAGCCGGACTTGTCGAAGACGAGGTCAAAGCCATCCGTTTTCTGGCGCTCATTGACGATTTTCATGATTTCCTCGACGATGCCATTGCGCATGCGCACGGCCTGCTCCTGGAGTTGGCGCTCGCGGGTGTTCTTGAACTCGGTGATTTCGCGCTCGAGGTTGCGCACCTCGGCAATCTTGTCGTCGCGCTGTTTGGATTTCTCCTGGGCCGCCGCCGCGCCGATGGACTTGTTCTCCATGTCCTTGTTCAGCGTGTTGATTTCTTCCAGCATCTTGTTGCGGGCTTCCATGCGGTCATCCATCTCCTTCTTGGCGGCGCCACGGGCTTCATTGATGCGGGTTTCGGCGTCCTTCGTCTTGTAGTAGTCGGAGAAAACCTTGTTCATGTCGACCACGCCGACCTTCATCTGGGCCTGCGCCGGGGTGGCGGCGAGGAAGCAGAGGGTGAGGAGGGCGGGGACGAGAGCTAGAGTGCGTTTAATCATGTTGATGCTGGCAAATACTGCTTGCTGGATTACGGGGTGTTGAGGTCTGGGGAATCATCTCTGACGCCCCGGGTTGGGAATCGTTCAAACTCAGAACTGGTAGCCGACGTTGAAGTTAAATTTGCCCTTCTTCGAGGGAGTGCCCTGGCCGCCGAACAAGGCCTGGTTTGGGTTGGAGATCGGAATGCCGTAGTCCACCCGGATGGGGCCGACGGGAAGATCCAGGCGCAGGCCGACTCCGACGTCCGAGGCATAGTTCTGAAAACCGAAGCTGTACGACTTGCGGTGGTTGACGCCGCCGTCGTAGAACACGGCGCCGCGCACGCGCTCGATGATCGGGAAAGTCAGTTCGGTGGTGATTCGTCCGACCGTGCGGCCGCCGACTGGCTGGCTGAACTGGTTTTTCGGGCCGACGTCGCGGTAATCGAAGCCGCGCAGGTTGTTTGCGCCCCCGAGGAAAAGGCGGTCCTCCAACGGAACCACCCGGCTGGTCTTGGCCGTCTCGATCGAGGAAACATCCCGCCCAAACAGCGTGCTCACCGTCGTCACCTGGCCGTTAAAGAGCAGAATCATGTCGTAGGGCAACGGAATGTAGTGCGAGCCCTCGATGTTCCAGCCGTAAATCTGGGTGTCGCCGCCGAAGGGTCCACCGGCGATGAACCCGCCGGCATCCAACTTGGTGCCGCGGCGGGTCAGAAAGACGTTGTCGCGCGAGTCCCAGTTCAGGCCGCCGGCCACGGCGCTCCGAATGCGCGAGCCCTGGGAGAACGCATAGATGCTGGTTGGGTCCAGCACGTTGCCGATCGTGATGTTCTCCAGTCGATACTCGCCGCGCGCCGACAAATAACGCCAGATGGGCCTGCGGAATCCGATTGCGCCGCCGGCATTGGTCTGGGTGTAGACGTTGGTTTGATAATTGGTTTTGTGGTAGAAGGCTTCGACTGTCATCGCGAACTGCGAGTCGAAAAGGTAGGGCTCAGTGAACGCGATGACGAAATCCTGGCGCGTGGTGCCGTAGACCGCGTTGAGGCGGAATTTTTGTCCGCCACCGGTGAAGGAGGGCCAGTTCGTGATGTCAAAATTACTTTGGGTCAGCGTGGCTTGGCCCACCAGACTGTCGACCGAGCTGAAGCCCGCGCCGAAGCTGAGTTCGCCGGTTCGCTTTTCCTCGACGATGACGTTCATGTCTTTGCGGCCCGGGACGAGGGTGTCGGCGGGCACGACTTCGACCTTCGAGAAGTAGTTCAGGTTTTCGAGCCGCTTCTTGCTCGCCTCAGCGTAGGGCACGCTGTAAATGTCGCCCGGGGCGAGGGCAAGTTCCCGGCGGATAACCTTATCCTTGGTGATCGAGTTGCCCTCGATGTTGATGCGTTCGATGTTCGAAACGATGCCCTGTTCGACGGTGTAGGTGAGGTCGACCAGGCCGGGTCCGGCGGGCACGGCGTCGGTGCGAATCTGCACGTCGACGTAGCCGCGTGAACCATAGAAATCGTTAAAAATCTTCAGGTCATCCTTCAACCCCTTGGGCGTGTAGAGACTCTTCTCCTGCATCTTGAGGAATTTTCTTAAGGCGACTTCGGTGATCAGCGTGTTGCCCTTGATGCCAAGATGCGCAATCCGGTACTGGTTGCCCTCCTTGATGACGATGACGAGGGTGGTCCGACCCTTGGCGTCGGTGTCCGTGCGGGTCTGCACGACCTCCATGTCGATGTAGCCCTTGTTCTGGTAAAGCTCGCGCACCTCATCGAGATCTTCGCGGAGTTTGGCGGGATCGAGCCGGCCATCCTTGGTGATGAACGAGAAAATTGTCTTCGGCTTGGTGCCCTTCATCACCTTGCGGATGGCCCTCGCCTTGATGTTCGCGTTGCCCTCGAACCGGATGGCGTTCAGCTCCGCCTTCCCGCCCTCGTTGATCGAGAAATATACCACCGAGTTGCCCGCGGCCTCGTCGCGGCTGACGCGAAATTGCACGTCGATGTTGTTGTACCCCTTGTTCTGGTACATCTCGATGATCTTCTGGCGGTCACTTTCAAGGACCTCCTCGTTCAAGGCGTTGCCCGTCTTGGCCGAGATCGTCTTGAGAATCCGCTTCGCCTTGAAGACGCTCGCGCCCTCGATCACGATCTCCTTCACGACATCGCGGCTCTGCACGATCACGATGACTTTCACGCCGCCGCCGGTGGGTTCGCCAAAGATACGGACATTCGTCACGTCACCCGTCGCATAGAGGTTGCGGATGTCTTCCTCGAGGCCGGCCTGGCTGAAGGGCTGGCCAATGGTGGTGCGCATGTTGGAAAGAATGCGCTCCCGGCTGACCGTCACGGGGCCCGCGTACTTGATTTCGATTGCCCGCACGATGGCGCCGTCCCGCGGACTCGTCGCCGGCGGCTGCTGGGCCAAAAGTGGCCCCGGCATCGCCCCACCCCCAAGGAGCACGATCGCGACCAGTTGAACAAAGGTGGTCAGCCCGCGCGGGATTAGGCCGGCAGTGCGGGGGAAGGCGAATTTCATAAGGAAAAGTCTGGCGCCGCGGGCGTCGACGGGCAGGAGACGGCGACCGCGTAAAGAGGCGCCAAATTTGGTGGAGGACACGGAAACGTCAAGAAGATAGACGGCCCGGGCGGGGTGCGGCGTTGGGGGTGGGTCGCGGGAAGCTCGCTAGGAGGATTTCACGGGCGCGATCCACGCATTCACCTGCTCTTCCAGAATGTCGAGCGGGAGTGAGCCGTTTTTCAGGACCACGTCGTGGAAATCCTTGGGGTCGAACTTCGCGCCGAGGGCGGCTTCCGCCCGGCGGCGGAGCTCCTGAATCTTCAGCATCCCGACCTTGTATGCGCAGGCCTGCCCGGGCATGACGATGTAGCGTTCGATTTCGGAGGTGACCTCCTTTTCGCCCATGCCGGTCTTGTCGCGCATGTAGGCAATGGCCTGTTCGCGCTTCCAGCGCTGGTAGTGGATTCCGGTGTCGACCACGAGCCGGACGGCCCGGAACAATTCCGCCTGCAGTCGTCCCAGGTCGCCGTATGGGTCGTCCTGGTACCAGCCGGCGTTCTTCGCGAGCCATTCCGTGTAGAGCGCCCAGCCTTCCGCGTAGGCGGTGAAAGGCAGGATCTTGCGGAAGGTCGGCACCCCGGTCAGCTCCTGCGCGATCGTGATCTGGAAATGGTGTCCCGGCACGGCCTCGTGGTACGCCAGCGTCGGCATGCCGAACTTCGCGATTTCCTTCATGTCCCGCAGATTGCAGTAAAAAACGCCCGGACGGCTGCCGTCGAACGCCCCCGGCTCGTAATACGCCCCCGGGGCGGTCTTCTCCTTGAATTCGGGGATGCGTCGCACCTCGACCCTGGCCTTGGGCAGGACGCGGAAGGAGGCCTTCGAACGTTCCAGCGCCTGGCGGATCAACCGGTTGTATTCCGCGATCGCGGCGGCACGGCCCTCGTCGCTGTCGGGGAACTGGAATTTGGCGTCCTTGCCGAGTTGCTGCATCCATTCACCCACGGTCCCGCCCGTGTGACCCTGCGCGTCGAGTATCGCCCGCATCTCGCCATCGATGCGCGCAACCTCGCGCAATCCCAGGTCATGAATCTCCGCCGGCGTCAGCTTCGTCGTCGTGTTTTGGCGCAGCATGTAGGCGTAAAATTCCTCGCCATTGGGCAGCTTCCACACGCCGTCGTCCGTCGTGGCCTTCGGCAGCAGGATGGTGAAATAGTCAATCAGCTTGCGGTAGGCCGGATAGACCTGGTCCTGCACCGTGCGCTGAACGGCGGCGTTCAGTTCCGCGCGCTGGGCGTCGGTGAGATCCGTCACCTTGACGAGCCTCGTCTGGAAGGATTTCGCGAGAATGTTCTCCGCCACCGGCTGGGCGACAAACTCATTCATTTCCTTGAGCACGAGCTCGACCACGAAGCGCGGGGGCAGGATGCCCATCGATTCGCGCAGGCGCAGGCCCTCGAGCACCTGGTCGAACTTCCGGGGAATCGCCTCCAGCCGCTGGAGATAGTAGCGCGCGTCACGCTCGCGTTGCAGCCGGTGCGTGTTCGCCATGAACGACGGAATTCCGTTTTGCACGCCGAAGAGCTGGTTCACCGGGTAGTTGTGGAAATGGAATTTTTCCCCGTCGACCGCCACCTGCAGGAACCACTCAAGCAGGTGCGTCGAGAGTTTTTCGGATTCGTTTTGCTTTGGGAGCGGATATGCGCGCAGTTCGGCGAGGTTTCGCTTGGTCCGCGCCATGACCTCCTTCTCCTTGGCGACCGACGAATCCGAGAGCCTCCCGCTGTGGCCGGTGATGCCGAACTGCTCGAGCAGGCCGAGCGAGGTCAGAATTTCTGGATTTTCGAAGGCGAATTCGAGAAACACCTTCTCGTAAAAGACCCGGAGTGACCACGGACGGAAGTAGATGGCGTTGATCGCAAAGACCCCAATGATCGCGACGACGAGCGCGAGCAGTCCGACGAGCCACTTGAAAATTTGCTTGAGCATCAGTCGAACAGGTCATCGGTCCCTGCGCCGCGTCAACCCGCCAATCTTGCGCACAGGCCTCATTTTGAGTGGGCGAACTCCGGACTTGCCGGATGCGCGTTCCTTCGCTTGAGATCCGTGGCCGCCCACCCATGAATGTCTCCCTCCCCGACCCGAATCTTCTGGTCCGTCCGGCGACCGAGTCCGACTTGGAGACCATCGTCGACTTGCTGGCGGATGATGATCTCGGCCGCACGCGCGAGCGTCCCGCGAGGCCGCTGGCGAAATCGTACCGCGAGTCGCTGAAGGAAATTCAGCGGGATCCGAATGCCGAGCTCGTGGTGCTGGAACGGGACGGCGAAGTGATCGGCACCCTGCAATTGAATTTTCTCCGAGGTCTCTCGCTCCAGAGCGCGCGACGCGCCCAAATTGAGGCGGTCCGAATCAAGTCCACGGAGCGCGGTCGTCGGCTCGGCGAATTCCTCGTGCGCTGGGCGATCGATCGCGCCCTCGGGAAGGGCTGCCAGGTGGTGCAGCTCACGACCCACCTTTCGCGCGTCGACGCGCATCGCTTCTACGAGCGCCTCGGGTTTCGCTCGACCCACGCCGGCATGAAGCTCGCGTTGTAGCTGCGCAGTGACAGGCTTCCCACTACACGAGTTGATACCAATTGTTGCGCCGGCGCGGGTCGTAGCCCATCTCGCCGACGAGGCGCTCGATCTCCGGGGCATCGATTTGGAAACTCGTGCCCGCCTGGCTGACGACGTTCTCCTCCATCATCACGCTGCCAAAATCGTTGGCGCCGTAGCGGAGCGC
>JANMQT010000157.1:0-4866 GCA_031370675.1 Verrucomicrobiota bacterium | reverse complement strand
CTCGATCGCGTCGCCCGCGTGCAACGGATGAATGAAATCCAGCGCCTGGGCCGCGCCAAGCAACTCGAGCGCGAGCACCGTCTCCGCGTTCTCGACCACGCGCCGCAGCTTGGTCGCGCCGATGCTGCCCATCGACACGTGATCCTCCTGGCCGAGCGAGCTGGGAATGGAATCGACCGAGGCCGGGTGCGCCAGAATCTTGTTTTCCGAGACCAGTGCCGCGGCGGTGTATTGCAGCAGCATTTGGCCGGAGTTGAGGCCCCCCTCCTTCACGAGCAGGCGCGGAACCTTGCGCTCGCCAACCGTGTCGCCACCCAGCAGGAGATAAAGGCGGCGTTCGGAGATCGAAGCGATTTCCGCCGCCGCAATCGCGAGATGATCGAGGACGAGCGCGAGCGGCTGCCCGTGGAAATTTCCGCCGCTGACGATGTCGCCGTTTGAAAACACGAGCGGATTGTCGGTCGCGGAGTTGATTTCGATTTCGACCACGTCCGCGGCATGGCGGGCGGCGTCGCGCGAGGCGCCGTGCACCTGCGGGACGCAGCGCAGCGAGTACGGGTCCTGGACCTTTTCGCAATTCGCATGGGAGGGAAGAATCTCGGATCGCGCCAGCAACCGGCGAATGTTGGCCGCCGTCTGGCGCTGGCCGGGGTGGGGTCGCGCCGCGTGCACCCGCTCGTCGAACGGCGCCGCGCTGCCGCGATGGGCCTCGAGTGACATGGCGGCGATCACGTCCGCGGTGGCGAGCAGCGTCTCGAGACGCAGCAGGCAATGCACGGCGTAGGCCGCCATGAACTGTGTGCCGTTGATCATGCCGAGCCCTTCCTTCGAGCGAAGCCGGAGCGGCCGGATTTTGAGCGCGGCGTGGACGTCGGTCGCGGCCCGGCGCCGGCCTTTCCAGCTCACGTTGCCGAGCCCGAGGACAGGCAGCGTGAGATGTGCCAGCGGCGCGAGATCGCCGGAGGCGCCAAGGGAGCCTTTTTCGTAGACGATCGGATGGACGCGCCGGTTGGCGAAGAGGATCAGGCGATCGACCAGTTCCAGCGTCACGCCGGAGAAGCCGATGGCGAGACCGTTGACCTTGAGCAGCAGCATCAGGCGCACGAGTTCCTCGGGGATTTCGTCGCCGACGCCGACGGCGTGGCTGAGGATGAGGTTTTCCTGCAGTTGCTCGATCTTGGACGGCGCGATGCGGGTGTCGGCGAGAATGCCGAACCCGGTGTTGATGCCGTAGATGGCCTGGCGGCCGCGCTGCAGTCTTTCGACGATGCGACGCGAGGTGAGCACCCGCTCGCGGGCGGCGGGCTCGAGCGAAACCGAATCGCCCGAGGCGAGCAGGCCGCGGAGGGTGCCAAGGGTGAGATCAGCGCCGCTGAGTTGCATGGGGGGCCATGATTCTCTCGCGGGCCGCGCGGTGTGTCGAGTACGGGCGTGGATCGGCCCGGTACGAGCCGGCCCAGCTAACGCGCCAGCACCGCCCGAACGTCATCGACCAGCGGTTGAATGGTCTCCGCGCCGAAGTCGAATTTCAATCCGGCGGCGGCAAACAATTCCGGCAACGGCTTGGATCCACCAAGGCTCAAACCATTGAGATAGAGGTCCACCGCCCTGGCCGGGTCCTGCCGCGCGTGCCGCCACATCTGCAGGGCTCCCAGCTGCGCGATGCCATATTCCACGTAGTAGAACGCGTGCAGGAAAATGTGCAGCTGGCGATGCCAAACGTAGCCGCGGATGGCTTCGTAACCCGCATAATCCTCGATGCCGCCGAAGCGATCCATCAGCGACAACCAATGGGCGCGGCGCTCGTCGCGGGTGTGGTTGGGATGCGTGTAGAGCCAGTGCTGGAAGGCGTCGACCGTCGCCATCCACGGGAAGAACGCGATGATGCCCTCGAGGTGCTGCCGGCGGGCGCGCTGGGCGTCCCCGGTTGAATAAAATTCCTCAAGATACGGCGCCGCCATCAATTCCATCGCCATCGAAGCGACCTCGCAAAACTCGATCGGCGAACCGCGGTACCCGCCGAGACGCTGCTCCCGCGCGGCGAGCGCATGGAAGGCGTGTCCCGCCTCGTGCAACAGCGTGACGACGTCGCCCTGCACCCCCACCGCATTCATGAAAATGAACGGCAGGCGTGATTCCTCGAGCGTGGATTGGTAGCCGCCGGGCGCCTTGCCCTTGCGACTCTCGAGGTCGAGCAATCCATGCGTCCCGAGCAACGAGAAGGACTGCCCAAGCCGGGCATCGAGGCGATTGAAAATGGTTTGCGATTTGGCGACAAACTCTTCTGCCGTCGTGAACGGCTGCAGCGGCAGGAGGTTCTCTGGGTCGACCGCGAGATCCCAGGGGCGCAGCGACGCCACGCCGAGTTTCTTCTGTCGCTCATGCTGGAGGGCGCGCGCCAACGGCACGATGCTTTGCTCGATCGTGTCTTGAAAATGCAGGCAGTCCTCGGGCGTGTAGTCGAAGCGCTCGTTTACGGCGAAGGCGTAGGCGCGAAAGTCGGCAAATCCGTCCTCGCGGGCGATTTCGCCACGGAGTTTCAGCAGGGCGTCGAAAATGTCCTCGAGCTGGTCGCGATTCTCGAGGCGGCGTTTGGCCACGAGCTCCCAGGCGGCCTGCCGGCGGGTGCGATCGGTTTCCTGCAACACGCGCCCGAGTTGCGCGAGCGTCTGCTCCTTGCCGTCGAACGTCACCATCATCGCCCCGATGATTTTCTGGTACTGCTGGCAGAGCCGCGCCTCCTCCGTCTCGCGTGGAACGTTGGCCTCGCGATACAGCGAAACGCGATTGCGGACACTGCGACGGAAGACGTCGTAGTACTCCGGCAACGCGTCGAAGGCGGGATGCGTCACCAGCTGCCGCTGAAGTGCGAATTGCCGCGGTTTCAGCCAGGGGTCGACGATCTCCACCAAGTGCAGGTAGGCTCTTTCCCGCTCGGCGTCGTCGGTCTGGCACGTCATCGCGATATAGGTGCGCGCGGAATTTTCCGAGAGGGCCGCGTTGACCTCGCTATAGTCGTCGAGCCAGATCTCAAGGGCTCCGGCGCTGGACGCGGTGCTGAGCCGCGACCCAAGCTGATCGAACACCGGCGCGAGCGCCTTCGGGTCCGTGAGGTCGATCTGGGCTGGGAGAAAAGTGCGGGGACGGAAGGGCTGGACGTTCATGGTCGGAGGCAAGGGCGGGCGGCGAAATTAGCCGATCCGCACTCTTTTGCGAGGCGACGCGCCGGATCCGCCATTTCGGCCGCCGCTAAATTTTCCCGATGTGGAACACCACGCGGTAGCGTTCGGACGAGGTGGACTCGTTGACTCGCTTGACGGGTGCTTGCAACACGCGCTCGAAGAGATCCCGCTCGAGGCGCGCGAGGATCGGGAAGCGCGTGAGGAGATCGGCGATCGGCGAACGGTGCTCGATGATGCGAAGCGGATTGTCGGGGGGCGGGAGCATCGCCTCGAAGAGATCACCGACTTCATCCGCGGGGTGCAGCGCCGGCTGCCCCGCGCCCCTCTTCGCCTTGGGGGTTCGCGCCTTTTTGGCCGGGGTCGGGGTGGAAGCGGATGTGGCGCCTTCGAGTTCCGCCATGCAGCCTTCCTGGTCGCGCAGGCGCGCCAGGAGCGCGGTGCGCAGGGCGAGCGAGCCGTATTTTGGAAGCTTCTGCAGGTAATGACCCGCGCGATTTTGAAACACCGTGAAGAGCAACTTCTCGGGCGCGGCGGTGCCATAGACTTTCTGCACGGCTTCGAGAAGCTCGAGTGTGAGATCGTTTTGTGCGGGCGGAAAAAGCGCGTGGGCGCGGTCGGTCAGCCGATAAAGCATCTCCGGCCGGCCACCGCGACCGACTCCGCGGGGCTGACGCCACGTCTCGAGAAAGCCCTTTTTCTCCAGCTCGAGGCAGTACTGTTTCACGCCCATGTAGCTCATGCCCATGCGTGCGGCGAGCGGACGCACCGGCAGGCCACCCGTGCGCTTGAGCACGGACAGAACTTCCATGCGCTGGCCGCGGGTGAGGCTGGGACGGGGGGTCGGCATGCGACGCGAGATTACGCGGGCGCGGCCGGGATGCATCATCGGAATCGCACCTGAGTCTCTTCGGCAGGATTCGCGCGCGCGGGACGATTAAGCTTGCCGGCAAGAGCGGCGCTTGGGCATTTTAGCGGGTGCGACTGGCGTGACGGTCCGGCCGGTGGGCTGTTCGTTGCGCGGAACGCGGCGGACCGCGATACGTGAAAACCAAGCCCCAGCAGGGATGTCGCGCGCGCGTGATCAACGTTGCAACGGTGGTCACTTTCTTTTTGGCGTCGCATTTGATTGGAACGGCCGGTTCGGTTGACCAGGGCCTGACGGTGGAACACAGCGGTACGAATCAATACACGGTTTCGTGGAACGCGTTCCGGTCGCAGGGACTCTCGCTGCAAACGTCGGCGGATCTGGCTGTCGGCGGATGGGCACCCCTCGCAACCGCTCCTGACACCGTTGGCGGGCGGCGTCAGGTCACGGTCAACCTCACCGACCCACAATTGTTCTTTCGCCTCGATTGCACCGGGAGCGGAGCGGCTGACGTTCCCGACGATAATTTCCAGGACACGAATTGCGATGGGATCGATGGCGACATTGCTGCGGCGATTTTTGTTTCGCCGCTGGGCAGCGATGCGAATCCGGGGTCAATCACCCAGCCGGTGCGTTCGATGGCCACGGCCACCTCCAAGGCGGCGGCGCAAGGCAAGAGCCAAGTCTACGCGGCGGCGGGCATGTATTCGGCCAACTCATTCGCACTGGTGAATGGCATTTCAATTTACGGGGGATACAACGCGACGGATTGGACGCGCGCGGATGCCAACGTCACCACTTTGAGCGCTACCTCCGCGA
>JANMQT010000117.1:0-11993 GCA_031370675.1 Verrucomicrobiota bacterium | reverse complement strand
GGCGGTCGCGAAGGACGCGGGTCAGCCAGCGATTTTTCATCCGACTTGGCGCTCTTTGCCTGCTTCGCCACCCGCTTCAGCCGCCGCTACCCGTGCGCGGACTGAACAGCGGACTCGGCCTTTCGCGGGAGTCCTCGGCGGTGGTGGAATCATCCCAGTTTTCGGCGGCGCGACGTGCGCTCAACTTCGTCGTGCCTCATTTGGCGATCGCAGCGCTGGTGAAGGGCCAGTAAAGTTTGACCCGCGAAGTTACCGGCGTGGATCCGGGCAGGCCCGTGGCGCCGAAGCAACAAAGATCGAGAGACTTCAGACTTTTTTTCTTTACCCGTATCGGGCTCCTTACGAGACTCTGCCGACATGAGCTCAATCGCGCTTCGGCTCCGCGCTCCCGGCCGCGCTGTCGCGCTCGGCGGGGCCATGTTTGGCTTGATCGGCGCAGTGCTTTTCGGAGCGTCAGCGTGGGCCCAACAGTTTAGTTTCAGCACCGTGGCCCTCAGCGGTCAGCCGGCACCGGGCACTGCCGCCGGAGTCATTTACAGCTTCCCCATTACCGAGGCCTCGCTCAATGGATCGGGCCAGGCCGCGTTCCTCGCCCAAATCATTGGCACCGGAGTCGGGGCCAACAATAACACCGGCATCTGGCTGGGTGCAGCAGGGAGCGTGTCGCTGCTGGCGCGCGAGGGTGACGCCGCGCCGGGCACCTCCGCGGGGATCAACTTTTCGGACTTCGGTGTCGAGACCCCCAACCTCAACGCGGCGGGGCAGAGCGTGTTTGCCGCCACCTTGATCGGCGGCGGGGTCACGGTCGCAAATAACACCGGTCTCTGGATGGGAGCGCCGGGAAGCGTGGCGCTGCTCGCGCGCGCGGGCAATGCTGCACCAGGCACGGGCGCGGGCATCAACTTCTCCTCCTTTAATTACCCCGCGGCGATCAACGCGGCGGGCCAGGTTGCGTTCTTCGGCTCATTGACCGGCGGCGGAGTGACGAATGCCAACGACACCGGCCTCTGGCTGGGTGTGCCCGGGAGCGTCGCACTGCTGGCACGCACCGGCAGCCAGGCACCGGGGATGGCGGCGGGAGTCAACTATTCAGGCCTCGGCCCGGCCGCGATCAACGCGACGGGCCTGAGCGTTTTCGGCGCGAACACGAGCGATGGCAGCAACGGCCTGTGGACGGGTGCGCCAGGCAGCGTGGCGCTGCTGGCCCGCTCGGGCGGCCAGGCGCCGGGCACGCCCGCGGGGACCACCTTTCTGAACTTTGTCGATTCTTCCAACGTCCAAACCCGCCCCGCGATCAATGCGGCGGGCCAGATTGCATTTGCCGGGAACTTGACCGGCACCGGAGTCACGGGCTCGAATATCTCGGGCCTTTGGACGGGCACGCCGGGCAACGTGGCGCTGCTGGCGCGCGCGGGCAACCAGGCGCCCGGCACCCCAGCCGGCATCACCTTCGCGAATCAATTCGGCACGCCGACGATTAACGCGTCCGGCCAGAATGCGTTCTTCGCCGGCCTGACGGGCGCCGGGGTCGACGGTCTCAACAACCAAGGCATCTGGCGGGGGACTCCCGGCTCGATGGCCTTGGTCGTCCGCAACGGCAACATGGCACCCGGCGCCGGCGCTGGAACGGCCTTTAGCACGATCGTAGATTTCGCCTTCAACGACCGGGGTGAGGTGGCTTTTTCCATCGACCTGACCGGCCCGCTGGTGACCACCGCCAACGACAGCAGCCTGTGGTTTTCGGACGCCGCGGGCAACCTGACTTTGATCGTCCGCGAGGGCAGCCCATTTCAAGTGGCGCCGGGCGACGTGCGCACCGTCTCCTTCCTTTTCATTGCGGGAAACTTCCGTGGCGGCTCGGGCGACGAGGACGGCTTTCCCAACGGCTTCAATGATCAAGGCCAACTCGCGTTCCTTGCCGGATTCACGGACGGGTCCTCCGGCATTTTCATTGCCACGGTTCCCGAACCCTCCAGCCTTGTAGTGGTCGCGCTGCTCGTTGGGGGGCTGGGCGGCACGCGCTGGCTCGCGCGGCGGCAAAACGGCGCGGCGGCGCAAGGGCCAATCGTCCCAGCTCGCGTTTGCTGAACGCGTCGATCCCGCCCGGCACGAAGCCTGGCTGATGGTTCGCGCCCGGCTACTGCTCGAATCTCGGGTGGATCATGTTCTCGAAAGAAAACACGTCGTCCCATTTCTCCTGGGTCAGAAGCTTCCGCTCATTGACCACGATTTGGTGCAGCGACTTGCCGGTCTCGTAACCCTCGCGCGCGATTTCCGCGCACTGCTTGTAGCCGAGCGACGGTTTTAAGACCGTGACAATGCCAAGCGAGTTCAGGACCAGGTCGCGGCAGCGCTCGACGTTCGCGGTGATGCCCTCGACGCAGTGCACACGCAGGCTGTGCACGGCGTTCTGCATCGTCGAGATAGACGTAAAGAGCGCAAAGGTGATCACCGGTTCCATCACGTTGAGCTGCAACTGACCGGCGGACGCGGCCAGCGTGACGGTGAGGTCGAGACCAATCACCAGGAAGCTGGTCTGGTTGACGACCTCAGGGATGACGGGATTCACCTTGCCCGGCATGATGGAGGAGCCCGGCTGCATCTGCGGCAGGTTGATTTCGTTGAAGCCGCAACGCGGACCCGAGGCCAGCAGCCGGAGGTCATTGCAAATCTTGGTGAGCTTCGAGGAAGTTCGCTTCAACACGCCGGACAGCAAAACATAGGCACCGGTGTCGGAGGTCGCCTCGACCAGATCGTGCGCCAGAATGAACGCCTGGCCGGTCAGTTCCGAGAGGTACTTGGTAGCGAGTTCCGGATAGCCGGGTGCCGCCGTCACGGTCGTACCGATCGCCGTGGCCCCGAGGTTGATCTCGTGCAGGAACTGACGGACCTCGGCAATCCGGTGCACCTCCTCACCGATCGTCGTGCCCCAACCGTGGAATTCCGCACCCAGCGACATTGGCACGGCGTCCTGCAGATGGGTGCGTCCCATCTTGAGGACCTTTTCGAACTCCGTCGCCTTGGCAAAGAACGCGTCCTGCAACCGGCGCAGCGCGTCCATATAGGCAGCCAGGCGCATGATCAGCGCGAGCCGGAAGGCCGTGGGGTAATCGTCGTTCGTCGATTGCCCAAAGTTGACGTGATCGTTTGGATTGACGTGCTGGTACTCGCCCTTTTGGTAACCGAGTTGTTCCAGCGCGAGATTCGCGATCACCTCGTTGGCATTCATGTTCGTGGACGTGCCCGCGCCCCCCTGGATGAAGTCGGTGATGAACTGGTCGCGCATCTCGCCGGCGATCAGCCGATCGCAGGCCGTGGCTATCGCGTTCGCAATCGTGATGTCGAGCACGCCGAGATCGCGATTGGCCAGCGCCGCCGCTTTTTTCACATAGCCGAAAGCCTTGACGAAATAGGGCTCCGTCGACATCGGGATACCCGTGATGTGAAAGTTTTCCGCGCCCCGCAGCGTCTGCACGCCGTAGTAGGCGTCGGCGGGAATTTCCCTGGTACCGAGAAAGTCCCTTTCGATTCGAGTGGCCATGGCGGTGTTAGTTCTCGCCGGGCAAGTCCGCGCTGACGCTTCCTGCACCGATTTACTGCTACACGCGCGTTGGCGCGATTGAACTCAGGGGGGAGGCATCCTCGGCGAGGGCCGATGGTGATTCCCGGCCCGCGCTTGTCAATTGCGCAGTCCAGTCAGCCAGAGCGACCCAGTCGACCCGGGCGCAATCAGGCTTGGCGCCCAGCGCGCCGGCGCCGCACGAGTCCCGCCAATCCCACGGCGGCGGCCGCAGCCAGCATCGCGTACGTGCTGGGTTCCGGGATGAAGTCCGGTACGGGGTCCGAGGAGAACGTGCCGGTGCCTGCCGCCGTAAAATTTTGGAAAAATCCGTTGGCGCCGACGGCCAAGCTCGGCAGGATCGACGAGAACGAGAGGCCGACATCACGCTGAACGGCGCTGCTGAAGCTGAGGAAGTCCGACGAAAAAGTGACGGTGCCGGACAGGCTGGAGGCGCTGAATGAGCCGCTGCCGCCCGAACCGTGAAAAGTGAAGGGCGTGAAAACCACCTGCAGCAAAACCGTGCGCGAGCCACTTCCCTCGAGCGCGGGCGTATCGCGGGTAATCGTGATCATCGCGGAGTTCACCCCGCTTCCGTTGAAAATCTCGTCGAAGCCGCTGCCCGAGCTGGTCGGCCCAAGCGTCGTGAACGAAGTAAATGTCAGATGCGCAGCTTGGAGTGCACTCAAGTCAGCGGGGAGGCCGGCGATTGAGAAATATCTGAAGTCGATGGCGAGGGTGTTCACGCCAAAGAGCGCGCTGCCACCGCTGCCCGCTGTCCCCGTGCTCGTGTACGAGAAAGGGTTGCCGCCGGTGTTCTGGAAGAACTGCGCAAACGTGGTGAGCTGAGCGTCGGCGGCGGGCGCGGCGAGCAGACCGAGCGCAGCGGCGAAAAGGGCGACGGAACGGGAAATGCGAATCATCCTGAAAAGGAGGCGAGGGTCGGAACCGAATCATTCGACGATTTCCATGCCGAAGTCAATGCAACCTTGGTTCCCGTTTACGACCGGTCTAAACAGTTGTACCTGCTCCACGGGCTGCTCGCCCAGCTTCCGGCTTTTCCGACGCCGAGCGGCCTGTAAGCTAACGACCTGATTCGCCGCGCATGAACATCATCGACCTCAAGGAAAAATTCTGGCTGTTGAATGAGCATTGGCGTCCCAAGGTCGTGGCCGGGCTGAACGGACAGGAGGTCCGCCTCGTGAAATTCCTGGGCGAGTTTCCGTGGCATCATCACGCCGAGGCCGACGAGTTGTTCCTCGTCTGGAAGGGCGCCATGCGGATCGAATTCCGGGACAGCGTGGTCGAGTTGAAAGCGGGGCAGATTTGCGTGGTCCCACGCGGCGTGGAGCACCGGACCGCCGCGGACGCCGAGGTCGAGGTCATCCTCTTCGAGCCCGCCGGGACGCGGAACACGGGCAACGTCGAGGACCCGGTCTTCACCGCGCCGACAGGGGTAAAACTATAAGAAGGAAATTCAAAACTCGAAACTCGAAAGAAGTTTCAAAACGATTGAAGAGAAAAACAGCGATGGCTCCCTCGCGCTTCTTCTTACCTGTTCCGACCTAAATTTTCTTCGAGTTTCGATCTTCGAATTGCGAGTTCTTCCGCCGCACGGCGGGGCTTCATTGCCCGCGCCCGGGGAATGTCAGCTCCGCGACACCCGATTTGTCGAGCTCGCCCCAACCCAATGCCACCATGCGGTCATACTGCGCCTTGGTCGCGGCAGCCAGCGGCAGATTGAGACCGGCGACGCGCGCAAGAGCCAAGGCGATGCCGCTATCCTTGGCCGCGTGCGCGGCCGAAAAAAAACACGCGTGGTCGCGATTCTGCATGTCCTCTCCGTCCGTGATCAGGACGCGCGAGGCCGCGCCGGTGGAGCCGAACACATCGCGCAGTGTGGCGAGATCGAGTCCGAGCGCCGTGCCCAGTCCCAGCCCCTCCGCAAGGCCGGCGGTATTGATGTTCATCACCATGTTCACGAGCGCCTTCACCTGCGCCGCGGTTCCGGCCGGCCCGATGTAACGAATCGTGGAAGCCAGCGCGTCGAGCACCGGCCGCGCCCGCTCAAAGGTTTCCCGTTTGCCACCGCACATGAGATAAAGCGTGCCGTCCCGCGCCTGCGGAATGCTCGACGCCATGCACGCCTCGAGCGCTTCCGCGCCGGCCTTCACCGCGGCCGCCTCGATTTCGACGTGCACCTCCGGCGAGATGGTCGCGCAATTGACAAAGAGCTTTCCGCGCGCGCCGGCGAGGAGGTTATCCGCGGGATCGAAAAAGATCGCGCGCTGCGCGGCGTCATCGGTCACAACCGTGATGATGCAATCCGCGGAGGCGGTCACCTCGGAGAGGCTCCGCGCGTGGGCGCATTTCAACTCGGCCGCCAGACCAGGCGCGGTGCCGGCATGCGCGTCGTACACCGCAGCGATGGGGAAGCCGCGTTCCGCCAGCCGGCGCGCCATGTTGGCTCCCATCCGACCGACCCCAACAAAGGCAATGGATTTCATGTCCGAATTCTATCTGCCAGAATTCGCGCGTCGCCAAGTCGAAGTGCTGGCCGGGCAAATCCGGGTGGGTCTCGCAAAATCCTTTGCACCTCACGTCGGACACGTATTGTCACAACTTCGTCACATGCACTGGCTCACTGGCAATTGGTTCACTCTCATACCCGGCCCGTTTGCGCATTTCGTGCTGGCAGTGGTCGCGCTGGCTTGTGCGCTCGTCATCGGCTTCGAACGCTTCCGCAAGGAGAAGCCGGTCGGCTTTCGCACGCTGGGTCTGGTCAGTTTTGGAGCCGCGGTCTTTGTCATGGCGGGCATGGGGGTGAGCCCGGACGGTCGCGCCGAGGCCGGCCGCGTCATCGGCCAGATCGCGTCCGGCGTCGGCTTTCTCGGCGCTGGCGTGATTCTGCGCGGACAATACGGCATCACGGGCCTGACCAGCGCGGCCACGATCTGGTCCATGGCTGCGGTGGGTTGCGTGGCGGGCGCGGGTTTTGGCGGTGGCGCCATTGCCGCCAGCGGCCTGATGTGGCTGCTTTTGACGGTCGTCTCGCGCATCGAGGGTCGCTTTCTGAACAAGCAGCAGTGCGCCACGGCCATCGTGCGCTTCAACACGAAGGGTGGCCGGACCGCGCTGCGCCTGGAGGAAGTCCTGGACGATTTCCACATCCCGCCGCGCGAGCAAAACTGGTCCTGCTCGCTGGACCACGAGGTGGGCCTCGTCTCCATCAAATATCACCATATGCAGCGGCATCATCGCGAATGCCTCGTGCGTATTTGCGAGCTGCCAGATGTCATCTCGATCGAGCGCGATGAGGAACGCCTGGCAGATCGGCTCTGACGGGGAGTCGATGGAGCCGGACGTCGCAGGTCGAAAGCCAGAGGAATCCGCGGCGTCCCGCGCAGGGCATCAAGGACTGGAAATTCGCGGTGGCACGCCTTTTCGGGCGGGCGCGGTGTCGAAGGATTTTTCAATTTCCACGACGCGCTTTGCCATGACTTCGTACCTTTTTCGCATCCGTTCCATGATGGTTTGCGCGGCGGGATTTTGCTGGAAAATCGGCTGCCACCATGGGGCAAGGCGATAATACACCGCCGCGGCCATGTTTGACTTGTCCCATAGTTCAAGCTGCGCGGCCGCCTCCGCGTCGCGAGCCAGAATCTGCAGGGCGACCGCCATGCGCCAGAACAGCGCGCGCTCCCGCAGCCCCCGGGCCTTGGCGGTGTCGAAATACTTCCGGTCCTCTTCCAGCGATGACGTGGCCGCCTCGCAGGCCGCCTCGATTTTCCCCAGGGCCGAGAGCGCGTAAGCCCGCACGACGCCGGCGCCGAGATTTTTGAGTTCCTTGCGCAGCGGAGGATCCGTCGCGGCCATCACCGCATTCCAATCATGCTGTCGGGCCAGGAGGAAGACATTGTCGTCCTCGGCCGCGGGCTGCAATCTCCGCTGCTCCGCCGCCGCGGCGAAGTCCCCCAGGGTCTCCATCCGATTAATCTCGAGCCGCTGCTTTTCCCTTGGATCCGTGGCGAGCTCGATCGCGCGGGCCGTCCAGCGATTGATCAATTCCGGCACGTTCAGTTCGGTCGAGATGCGCAGCAATTCCCGGACAATCCCGGGATCGTTTGGCCAAAGCATGCTGACGCGCCGGGTGTAAGCATAGCCTTCGTCGTAGCGGCCCTCGAGCCGCGCCTGGTAGCCCGCGGTCTCATTGGCGTCCGGGCTGTTCGGCGAGAGTTTGAGCGCCCGGCGGACGAGCTCGTGGCCTTCGTCAATCTTTCCCTGCCGGTTGATCAGCGCCGACAACTCCACGAGGCAGTTGATGCATTCCGGATCGAGCGCCACGGCCTGACGCGCCAGGCTGACCGCCTTGTCGAATTCGTCGACATTTTCCAATTGCTGGCCAGCCGCGAGTTTGCGCGCATAAGCCTTCCAATGGTTCTCGGCCAGCGACATAAACGCCTCGGCAAATTTGGGATCCAATTCCACGGCGCGCTCCAGCAAGATCCGCTGCTCCGGATTGGCTTTGTCGAGTTTGATCGCCCGCAGGTACAGGTCATAGGCCGTCAGGTTGTCCGGCGTCGTCGCCTGAAAACGCTGGCGCTCGGCGGTGGCGATCCGCGACTTCAAGGCCCCGGCGATTTGCTCCGCAACCTCGGCCTGAATCGCAAAGATGTCCTTTCCCTCGCGGTCGTAGGTTTCGCTCCACAGTCCCTTTTCGGACTCGGCGTCAAACAGGACGGCGTCAATTTTCAGTTTGTCGCCGATGCGTCGAACTGAACCCTCGAGCACGGCGCGCACGCCGCCGAGTTCCCGACCGAGGTCCCGAATTCGCCGCGACGAAGAACCCGGCGCGATCCGGTAACCTGCCACCGCGCCGCGCGATATAACCCGCAGGGTCGGGATTTGCGAAAGGCGATTGATCAACTCGGTGGTCAACAGATCGGCGAGCTGTTCGTCTTCCTTGGAGCTGCCGGTCGCGTCGAACGGCAGAACGGCGATTATTGGCGCGTTGGGCACGGGCGGTTTGAACCATCCCCTTCCTTTGCCCACCACCAGGCCAATCGCCAACAATGCCACCACGGCTCCCGCGACGGCCAGCCAACGCCGCCGCGGCCCGGCCGACGGCGTCCCCGCGCTTCCCGCGGCCACGGTCACGGCTGAAGCCGGCAACATACCCGTCGCCGACGCGGCCGCGATCGCCACGGTTCTTGTGGCGGGCTGGGTCTCGGCGATGAGTGTGGCCGCGACGCTGAGCGGAGCCGCCACGACAGCCATGGCGGTGGGCTGCGATTTTTCGTCACCGCTGACGATTCGCTCGCGGCACTGAGCCAGCGCGTGCCCAAGCGCGGTCGCGTCGGCGAAACGGCCATCCGGTTCCTTGGCCAGCAGCCGCGCCAAAATTGCCTGCAAGCAGGGCGGCAAATGCGCCACCTGTTCCAGTGGAGCCGGCCGCGTGATGTGCAGCGTCAGCAGTTCGTGCAGCGTCTTTCCGCGAAAGGGCGGCAAGCCCGTGAGCATTTCCCAAAGGATGCAGCCCAGCGAGTAAAGGTCCGACCGGCCATCCAGATCCGTTTGTTCCTGGCATTGTTCCGGGCTGGCGTACACCGCCGTGCCGCGGAAACCCGTCGTCACCGCACTCAAATCGGAGTTCGTCTCACTGCCGGAGAGGGCGCGCACCAAACCGAAGTCGATAATCTTTGCCTGCCACGTCTCCGCGTTGGTCTCCGAGGCGCCCGGTTCCCGGCCGCGCGCCGTGCGCACGATCATGAGGTTGCCCGGTTTCAAGTCGCGATGCACGAACTGCTCGGCGTGGATCGCCTCGAGTCCCAGCGCAATTTGCTCGGCCAGGCGGATGGCCAGCAAGAGCGGCAGGGGCCGCCGCGGGCCCAACCAATCGTGCAGCGATTCACCCGCGATAAACTCCATCGCGTAAAATGGATTGGCAGGATCCTGGTTCAGATAAATGACGCTCGCGACGTTCGATTGATGGACTCGCGCGGCCGCGCGCGCCTCGCGCAGGAAAAGCGCCTGCGCCTTGGAATCGCCCATCTGCGAGGGATTGATGACCTTCAGCGCCACGTCCAGACGAAGCTGCGAATCGTACGCCTTATACGTCACGCCCATGGCCCCCCGCCCCAGCTCCCATGGCGTCCCGTCCTCGCGCCGGCGCACCTCATAGTGCGCGAACCGAAGCGATGGCGACTCGTTCATGACACCGAAGGTCGTACCAAACCGTTTGTCGGTCAGCCAATGGAAAGCACGAGCGGGGCAGGCACGGTCGAAAGGGGACGGTCGACGGCCGAAAGCCTCTGAGTCGTCTGGGACGTTGCCACCGCTGGCGTTGCTGGCTCCGGACCCTGGACTCTCGATGCTTTTTTCCATTGCCACACCCCGCCCCGGTCGTAAGCTGGCGGCCATGGTTGAACTTGCACCTTCGCCAGTAGTTCAGTCGCCAGAATCCCCCCTCAAGCCCGAATCAAAGCGAGAGAACTTCGTCCGCGCCTATCGCTGGATGCAGCTGGCCCGGACCCTCGATGAAAAGCTGGCCGCGTTGTACAAAGCGGGCGGCAAAATTTCCGGCGGCGTTTTCCTCGGCACCGGCCAGGAGGCCCTCAGCACGGCCCTAGGGGTGGCCCTACGCAAAGGCGACGTTTTCGCGCCCCTGATCCGGGATCTCGCGGGACGGCTCGCCTTTGGCGAACCGGTCCTCGACGCCACGCGCACCTACCTTGGCTCCCGCCTCGGCCCGATGCGGGGACGCGACGGAAACATTCACCGCGGCCGGATTGCGGAAGGCCAGATGGCCATGATTTCACATCTTGGCGCGATGATTTCCACCACGGCCGGCGTGTTGCTCGCCCGCCGGATGCGCGGCCAGACCGGCACGGTGGGTGCGATCAGCATTGGCGACGGCGCCACGTCCACGGGTTCCACGCACGAAGGCTTGAACACCGCGGCCGTGGAGCGCCTGCCACTGGTCGCCGTCATCGCCAACAATCAATACGCGTATTCGACCCCGACCAGCCGCCAGTTTGCCTGCGAGAATCTGATCGATCGCGCCAAGGGCTACGGCTACGAGGGACATAGCGTCGATGGCACCGATCTCGAGGCGTGCCTGGAGGTTTTGCAACGCGCCGTCGATCGCGCCCGCGAAGGCCATGGTCCGCAAATGGTGGTCGCGCGGCTGCTCCGCCTGACCGGCCACGGTCTGCATGATGACGCATCCTATGTGGATGCGAAACTGAAGGCCTCGCCCGTGGGTGCCGACTGTCTGCGGCTCGCGGAACAGACAATGCTCGAACGCCGCTGGGCCGGAGCGGAGGATCTCGCCTCGTGGAAGGCGGAGTGCGTCAAGGAAGTCGACGACGCGGCGGCGCAGGCGATGCGCGATCCCGCGCCGGATCCGGCCCTGGAGGATTGGTCGGCGCTCAACGAACCCGAGATGCTCGATCTCGGTCTCGCCACTCGCGGTTAGGTCCCCGCCCAACGATTCCCATGGCGACCACTTATCTTGAAGCGATCCGCGCGGCGCAGGCCAAGACCCTGCAGGATGACGAGCGCGTCTTTATTTATGGGCAGGATGTCGGGGCGTTTGGCGGCGCATTCAAGGCCACCAAGGGTCTCGCCGTCGCGCACCCGGGTCGGGTGATGGATTCCCCGATCAGCGAGGACGCGAGCATCGGCCTGGCCATCGGCGCTTCGATCGAAGGCCTCCGGCCCATTGTGGAAATGCAGTTCGCCGATTTCTCGAGCGTGGCCTTCAGCCAGATCGTGAACCAGGCCGCAACGCAATTCTATCGCACCGGCGTCCCGTGCCCGCTGGTGGTGCGGCTGCCCAGCGGCGGAACCCCCGGCGGGGGTCCCTTCCACTCGCAATGCATGGAGGCGATTTATGCCCATTACCCCGGCCTCGTTGTCATGACCCCCGCCACGGTCGAAGACGCTTACCACCTCCTCCTCGCCGCCGTGGAACTGGAGGATCCCGTCATCTACTGCGAACATAAATTCCTATATAATCATCTCAAAACAGATAGTTTACCTGAAAAGAGTGACTTGCCACCGAACAAGGCGCGGATTGCCCGGAAGGGTCGGGATGCGACCATCGTGACCTACAGTGCGATGCTGCACGAGGCCCTAACCGCCGCGGGTGACCTGGCCCGGGAGGGCTGGGAAATCGAGGTCGTGGATTTGCGCGTCGTCAAACCGATCGATACCGAGACCATCCTGGAGTCCGTGTCCCGGACCGGGCGCATGTTGGCGGTGGGTGAATCGGCGCCTTGGGGCGGCGTGGCGGCTGAAGTGGTCGCCCGCGTGGCGGCCGACGGTTTTCGCTTCCTCGATGCGCCTCCGCGCCGGCTCGCGTGCAAGGATACGCCGGTGCCGTATCACCCAAATCTATGGGCCGCTCATCGGCCAAACGCCGCGGAGATCG
>JANMQT010000390.1:0-8491 GCA_031370675.1 Verrucomicrobiota bacterium | reverse complement strand
AACTCAGGCCCCCCGCCCCCGGCCGTACCTGGACGGGGGGTGGGCTGCGGGGCGCCGCCCCTGCGCCCCGGCTGCCGAATGACTTGAAGCGATTTCATGCTGCGATTTCGCCGAGCCTTGGGGGAGATGCGAGGCGGGCGTTGCGACCATTTTTCCGGGGGAATTTCGCGGTCGGCCAGAAAAATCGCAATCGCGGTGCGACGGAATTTCTCGCGCGAGTGCCGGGAATCCATAACCTCCCTCGCATGCGTTCCAAAATCCCCGCCCTCGCCCTCACGCTCGTTTGCGCCGGACTACTCGCCCCGGTCCTGCGCGCCCAGGAACCCCGGCAGCTCACAGTCAATGAGTTGGTCGACAAGAATATTGCCGCGAAGGGTGGCGCCGAGGCGATCCAATCGTTGAAAGCGGTGCGGGTGGCCGGGCGCATGCTCGTCAATTCCGGTCAGATTGAGCTGAGTTACGTGCAGACGAAGAAGCGGCCGGATTCAGTGCGCGTCGAGGCGACGTTGCAGGGCCTCACGCTCGTGCAGGCGTACGACGGCGCGCAGGGGTGGCAAATCTCGCCGTTCAGCGGACGCAAGGACCCGGAAAAAATGTCGGCTGACGACATCAAGTCGCTCGTCGAGGACGCCGACATCGCCGGGCCGCTCGTCGACTGGAAGGCGAAAGGCAGCGAGGTGGAATATCTCGGCCTCGAGGACGTGGACGGCACGATGGCCCACAAGTTGAGGGTGAAGCGCAAGAATGGGGACACGGCCTACGTGTTTCTGGATCCCGATCACTTTCTTGAAATTCGCATCGTGAGCCAGCGTCTCGAGCACGGCGCGCAAATCGAGGTGGAAACCGATCTGGGCGATTACGAAAAAGTGGGGGGCGTTTTTGTCCCGTTCTCCTTTGAGGCCGGACGGAAAGGGTCCCCGGACAAACAGAAAATCATCATCAGCAAGGCGGACGCGAACCTGCTGGTCGACGACGCGGTCTTCCAATTCCCGGTGGCGACTCCCAAGTAATCCAACCGATTTTTCCCATGCGCTCATTTCCCTCTCTTCTCGCCGCCGCACTCCTGCTCGCCCCCGCCGCTCCCGCGGCGGAACAGGCACCGTACACCTCCGCCACCATCTCCGGGCTCGGCGCCCGCAACATCGGCTCCGCCGTCATGAGCGGCCGCATTGCCGCCTTCGCTGCCAATAAGGAAGCGACCGGCACGATTACGCTCTACGTCGGCGCGGCCAGCGGCGGCGTCTGGAAATCCGAGGACGGCGGCACGCGCTACAAGCCCGTCTTCGACGAGCAGCCGGCGCAATCCATCGGCGCCATCACCCTCGATCCCGCCAATGCGAAAACCGTCTGGGTGGGGACGGGCGAGGCCTGGACCCGCAACAGCGTCTCGATCGGCGACGGCATCTACAAATCCACAGACGGGGGTGAATCATGGAAACACATGGGCCTGCCGAACTCCGAGCGCATCGCGCAAATCATCGTGCATCCCAAGAACGGCGACACGGTGTACGCCGCCGTACCCGGCAAATTGTGGAGCGATTCCGCCGATCGCGGGCTCTACAAGACAACCGACGGTGGCAAGAACTGGGACCTCGTCCTCAAGGGCAGCAATCTCTCCACCGGCGCCTCGACTATCGCGCTGGATCCCACCGACCCGAACATCGTCTTTGCCGGCCTGTGGGATTTCCGCCGCAAGGGCTGGACCTTCCGCTCTGGCGGCGACGGCCCCGAGCAACCCTCCGGCAGTGGCCTCTTTCGCTCGGCCGACGGCGGCACGACTTGGACCGAAATCACCGCGGAAGCGAACAAGGGCTTCCCGAATAAACCCTACGGCCGCATCGCGGTCGCCATCGCGCCAACCAATGCGAAGCGCGTTTATGCGTTTGTCGAGGGGATCAAGAGCGCACTCTTCGTCTCCGATGACGGGGGCGCGACTTGGGAGAAGCGCGACCAGAGCAGCTGGATGGTCTGGCGCCCGTTCTATTTCGCAAACCTTATCGTCGATCCGAAGAACGCCGATCGCGTCTTTAAGACGGACGGCCCGCTCATTGTCAGCGACGATGCCGGCAAGAGCTTTTCCGTCGTCGGCGGATTTGTCGGCGCGCACGGCGACGTGCACGCCGTGTGGATCGATCCGTCTAACCCGCAAACTGTGATTTCCGGCGACGACGGCGGCATGTGGTATTCGTACAATGGCGGCAGCAAATGGTGGAAGGGCGACAACCTGCCGGTGTCGCAGTTTTATCACGTCAGCGTAGACGGCGCGGATCCGTACCGGGTCTATGGCGGCCTGCAGGACAACAGCTCGTGGGTCGGTGCGTCCGCCTTCCCCGGCGGGATCGCCGGCGCGCAGTGGGAGAACATGTACGGCGGCGACGGATTTTGGATGTTCGCCGATCCGGCCGATGACAACTACCTCTACGCTGAGGCCCAGGGTGGCTACATCGGGCGAGTGAATCGGCACACCCACGAGGCCCGCGACATCCAGCCGAAACCCAACTACAAGGAAAAGCTGCGCTTCAACTGGAACACCCCGATCGCGCTGTCCCCAAATGAAAAGGGAACCATCTACATCGGCGCGCAATTCCTCTTCCGCTCGCGCGATCACGGCCAGACGTGGGATCGCATCTCGCCAGATCTGACCACCAACGATCCCGCAAAACAAAAGCAGGAACTCTCCGGCGGCATCACGGTCGACAACTCCGCGGCCGAGATGCACACGACGATCTATTCGATCAGCGAGTCGCCCAAAAACAAGCTGGTCATGTGGGTCGGCACCGACGACGGCAATCTCCAGCTCACGCGTGACGGCGCGAAGACGTGGACCAACGTCGTCGGCAACGTGCCCGGTTTGCCGAAATGCTCGTGGGTCAGCTGGGTGCAGGCCGGCAATTTCGACGCCGGCACCGCCTATGCGGCCTTCGATCGCCACACGAATGGCGACATGGCCCCGTACCTTTACAAGACATCGGACTACGGCAAAACCTGGACGCCGTTGCTCAACGCGGAGGCCACCAAGGGCGTCCGCGGTTACGCGCATGTGATTCGCGAGGACCTCGTGAATCCAAATTTGCTGTTCCTCGGCACGGAACTGGGCCTGTACATCTCGATCGATGGCGGCCAGGCGTGGGCACCCTTCAAGGGCGGCCGCTTCCCCGCCGTCGCCGTGCGCGACATCGCCATCCAGCCCCGCGACAACGATCTCGTGCTCGGCACCCACGGCCGGGGCATCTGGGTCATCGACGACATCACGCCGCTGCGCGCGCTGACCCCGGCGCTCCTGCAGCAGGAGGCGAGTTTTGTCACGGCGCGACCGGCGCAACAGCGCATCGATGGCAACGGCGGCTGGGCGAACGGCGACGCGGTGTTCATCGGCGATAATCCGCCGGACGCCGCGGTGATCACGTACTACCAGCGTTCGCGGCATCTCTTTGGCAAGATTAAGATCGAGGTGCTCGATGCCAAGGGGCTCGTCGTCGCGGAACTCCCCGCCAGCAAGCGCTCCGGCCTGAACCGCGTGATTTGGAAAATGCGCGAGAAACCGCCGCGCGTCCCACCGGCCGTGCAGGTGGCCGGCGCCGGTACGCGCGGTCCGCGCCTGCTGCCCGGCACGTATACGGTGCGCCTGACCACGGGCGGCCAGGTTTCCGAGACGAAGCTGACCGTCGGCCTCGACCGCCGCGCGAAATTCACCTTCGCGGACCGCCAGCTCCAGTACGCGGCGGCCATGGAAGTGCATGCGCTGTTCGGTGCCGAAAGCGCGCTGATGGACCGCATCATCTTTTTGCGCAGCAAGTTGGCCCCGCGGATCGCCGCGCTGCCCGAAGGCGATCCGGCGCGGAAATCACTGGCCGATTTCGACGCCAAGGTCGACGTGGTGCGCAAGGAGATCGTCGCCACCTCCGAGGGCGGCGCGATCACGGGCGAGGAGCGACTGCGCGAGCACACGGATCAATTGTATGGCGCGATCCTCAGCTACGAGGGCAAGCCCGCCGCGTATCAGATGGCAAACATCACCGCGCTCCAGCGCGAGTTGGATGACCTCGTGGCGCGGTTCGCGCAGATCACCGACAAGGATCTTCCCACGCTCAACGAAGCGTTGAAGACGAAGGGCCAGCCGGCGATCGAGGCGCCGCCTGCGGCGATCGCGATTGCGGCGAATGAGCCGACCTCGCGGGGCATGCGCCGCCGATCCACGGAGCGCAGCAGCATGGTCGAGAAGGCGCTGCTTCCTGCCGAGTTTCGACTCATGCATTAACCCGGCGGGTCGGCAGCGCGCAATGGCACTGTTGGAGCGGGGATCGCAGACCACGGCGCCAAAAACTCAAAAGCTTCAAAGTCGAAACTCGACGTACGTCCAGAAAAGCGCGGAAAGCCAGCTGGCCGCCTCGGACTTGTTTCCCTTTGGTCATTTTCCGGCCCTGCACTAGCAATTCGGCCCCTTTTGGTTTTCCTTCCTCGCATGGGGTTGCGGTTCCGTTAGAAGATTCGCGGTCTGGAGAGGTCCGGCCAATGACAGAAGGATTTTCATTCGGTCACTTCCGGGTGGCGACTCATCCGGATGGCTTACCCATCGAACTTGGGCGGGGAGCCATGGGCGTTACCTACAAGGCCCATGACGAGCGGCTGCGCATCGACGTGGCACTCAAGGTCATCCGGCCCTCGCAGATCGAGGACGCCAGGGCCCAGGCGCTGTTCTTGCGCGAGGCCCGCGCCGCCGCGCGAGTGCATCACGCCAATGTCGCCAGCGTCGTCTTTCTTAGTGACACCCCGGGCAATTTTTTTTATGCGATGGAATTTGTGGCGGGCGTACCGCTGCAGGATTGGCTACGCCGGCGCGGCGCCCTTCCGCCGGACATGGCGCTGGGTTTTGCGGCCCAGATTGCCCTCGGGTTGGCGGCCATCCACGGGGAACAAATCGTTCACCGCGATCTTAAACCGGCGAATCTCATGATCGTCGAAGCCAAGGGGATGGACGCGCGGCGCCCCCTGCCGCGGGAGGCCGACCCCGACGCGTGGCAAATTAAGATCATCGATTTCGGTCTCGCGCGCGCCTTCGCGGGCGAGGGTTTTTCCAGCTCGCGGGATGCGCAGACCATTGGCTTTCGTGGCACGGCGCTTTATGCGAGTCCGGAACAGTGCGAGGAGAATGCCCGAATCGACGGACGAAGCGATCAGTACGCGCTGGGCTGCATCCTCTGGGAGATGCTGGTTGGGAAACCTCCCTTCAGCGGACGCAACCATCGCGAACTGCTGAACCAGCACGTCGCGGTCGCCCCGCCCCTCGAACGGATAAGGCACTTGCCAGCGGCCGTCCAGGCCGTGGTCGCCCGCATGCTGCTAAAGGATCCAGCGGTGCGATTCGCGGATGACCGCGCCGCCGCGGCCGCGTTGGAAGCGGCGCGGATGCGCTTGGAAACCGGCTCAATCGGCGAGTCGATCGACGAGCGAACTCTGCCTGACGCGTCCCTTTCCGCGCTGGAACGCGGGACTGAAATTTCGGCTGCCCCAGCTACCCAGGGATCGCCAGGGGGAAAACGAGTGATCCTTGGGGTGGTTTCCGCCGCCCTGCTTGCGCTGGTCGTCGGCCTCGCGATTTGGATCCAATCGAGGAAGGCGGCACCCGCGCCCACGTCCACGCCGGTCGCTAAAGCAGAACCAAAAGCGGCGGCCCCGAGCGGACCAGCGAGGCCGGCAACCTCCCGAAAATCCGTGGCGGTACTTCCGTTTGCGAACCTTAGCGCAGACAAGGAGAACGAGTACTTCGCCGACGGCGTTCACGAGGATCTGTTGACGAATCTCTCCAGGATTCGGGACCTGAAGGTGATCTCCCGAACATCGGTCATGGGGTATCGGGGCAAGACGCAAAACCTCCGTCAGATCGCCGGCGAATTAGGCGTGGCCACAATCGTCGAGGGCAGCGTGCGGCGCGCGGGGGACAAGATTCGCGTGGCGGCCCAACTCATCGACGCGAACACGGACGAACGTTTATGGGCCGAGACGTTCGATGGCGACCTCACAGACATCTTTTCCATCCAGAGCAAGATCGCTCAGGACATCGCGAAGGCGCTCGCCGCCAGTCTGTCTGCAAGGGAAAGGAGTGCGATTGAGAAAAAACCGACCGAGAACCCGCTTGCGTACGAATATTATCTTCGCGGCCGGGAGGTGGAGGAACGCGCCCTCGCCAAGGTGGGCTCGATCTTCGATGTCGATGGGGGTACCAAAGCCATCGAGGAAATGATTTCGTGGTACCAAAAGGCGGTCGCGGAAGATCCGGACTTTGCCCAACCGTACGCCAATCTCGCAAGCCTGAACGCGGTGATCTATCGTTATGGTAATGACCAGACGCCTGGCCGGGCAAAAAAGACCCGGGAGGCCGCGTTGGCCGCGATGCGAGCCAATCCCGACCTGGCAGAGGCTCACGTGGCACTTGGAATCTACAACTTAAGGATTGAGCGAGACTACCGGGCCGCACTCGGGGAGTTTCGCAAAGCTCAGGAACTCTCACCGAATTACCCAGATGCCTACGAGTGGGCCGCCAGTCCGCTGTGGCTGTTGGGTCAATGGGAAGAGGCTGTGGCCGCCGCTCGTCGCTATACCGAACTCGCACCGAAGGATCCCTACAGCTTTTTCGTCTTAAGCCTAAGTTTGGAGCATCTGGGACGTTGGGAAGAAGCGGAAAAATCTTTGAGTGTTTCGGCCGCACTGACCCCGGACGCCGCATCGAGAGCCGGGGGCCTGGCGCGCATCCATTTCCTGCGCACGCATGATTTCGACGCCTACCGCGCTGCCATGCAGCCGCTGTGCGAACGCCTGGTCTTTTTTCCAAGGGAGGAATTTCTGAGGTTGACCCGACAATTTGAGGTCGCGCTTGGTTTTTGGGAATCGTTCCCGGGCGAGATGGTTTCGAACATGTGTCCGACGGCCCTTCCGAGCAGCTACTTCGTCGGCTATCACCTGCGGGCGCTGGGTCGACCCCAGGAAGCGGAAAAGAAATTCCGCGAGGCGGCGCTCCTCCTCGAACGCGATCTACGCACCATACCGGACGACGGATACAAGCAAGCCTTTCTCGCCCTCACCTACGCCGGTTTGGGCCAGACGGCGGAGGCCGTTCGGGAGGGGCAGAAAGCGCTCGAATCGATTTCGGAGAAAAACGACGCCCTTCATGGAAGGTACATTCAGGCCCTGGCCGCGGAGGTCTACGCCCGCGTCGGGAAAATCGACAAGGCCCTCGACATCTTGGAGCACTTGGTGACTGTCCCGGTCGGTTTCTCTCTGCGTCCCATGCTGCCCTATGATCCGGCGTGGGATTCGCTGCGAGGGCATCCCCGCTTTGAAAAACTGATCGCGGAGACAAGACCGATCACCTCGACGCCGGCACGATGATGGCGTCCTTCATGCCGTGAAGCAGCTTCTTGTCGGCCGGACAGATCGTGGCGAGCGCGCCGCGCAGCGTTGCTTTGCCGTCGTCGCCGATGAAATAGTACGGGCATAAGCGCACCCGGCCGCGCAGCGTCTTGATCGCGCCGGAAATGGGATCAAAATACGGATGATCAAACAGCCGACCCTTGTGGAACTGCTGGAGAATGACCGGGTTTTTCGGAAAGCGCGCGAGGGCCCGCGCGATCGCGGCGCGCCATTCGTGCTGCGGTAGATCCGCCGCCATGTCCACGCCGCGACTGCCCCAGGCAAGCTCGGAAAATCCGCTGATCTTCAAGATCAACTCACGCTTCTTCTGGCTGAATTCACCAAGTTCCTTCCACGATTGAATGTCGAGCCCCGGAATGACCGAATGATGCGGCAGCGGGGTCGGATCCACGATCCAGGTGTGCGGAATCACCTTCTGCAATTCCAGCCACTGCCGCTCGCCCAGCTCGCGCCGCCAGAATTCGCGCAGCGGTCGCATCCAGAAAAGCGCGAACCACATTTTCTCCTCGAGATACGGCTTGAACGGCGGCGTCACGGTCAGCCGGCCCGCGCGCGCGCGCTCGACCAGCGCCGGCGCGATTGCATTGTTCGGCAAATCAAAATGTTCGATGAAGCGGTAGACCGTGCCCGCCTCCGGCAGCGGATCGGTTCCATCGGTCCGAGTCACGCGCCATTTGCCGTCGACTCCCGCGCGCTGGTTCAATTGCGCGGCCAGCCACACCATCTCGGGCCGGTACGTCGCGGCCTCGTCGGAAACGAGAATCGCGCCACCCTCCGGCATGATGCCCGCAAAGCCATCGAGCATCCCGTCCGCGCCGCCGATCACGTCGTCTCCCAGCGCCGCATACGTCTGGTTCAGCCACGCCGTGAGCCCGACGCCGCCCGGCACGCTGTCCAATTCCGCCGCGACGAATCCATTATCGGTCAGCACCAAATCAGGCCGCAAGATGCGCGGCACCTGATCACGCAGACGCAGCTCGCGGGACAGCGCGATCAATTCCAGCGGCTTGCCCGCGTCGAGGTACGCAGCCACCCACGCGGGCTGCTTGCCCTTGACGCTCAG
>JANMQT010000275.1:0-1638 GCA_031370675.1 Verrucomicrobiota bacterium | reverse complement strand
GACCATCACCAAGGACGGTGTCACGGTCGCCAAGGAGATCGAGCTTGAGGATCCGTACGAAAACATGGGCGCCCAGCTCGTGCGCGAAGTCGCCAGCAAGACCAGCGACATCGCGGGCGACGGCACCACCACCGCCACCGTGCTCGCCGAGGCCATCTTCAAGGAAGGCCTGAAGAACGTCACCGCCGGCGCCAACCCCACCTCGCTCCAGCGCGGCATCAACAAGGCCGTCGAGGCCATTGTGGCCGAGCTGAAGAAGATCTCCAAGAAGGTCAAGGACCGCCACGAGATCGCCCAGGTTGCCACCGTGTCCGCCAATTGGGACACCACCATCGGTGAGATCATCGCCGACGCGATGGACAAGGTCGGCAAGGACGGCACCATCACGGTGGAAGAAGCCAAGTCGATCGAAACCACCCTCGACGTCGTCGAAGGCATGCAGTTCGACAAGGGTTACCTCTCGCCGTACTTCGTGACCAACGCGGAAGCGATGGAAGCGAACCTCGAGAACGCGTACGTCCTCATTCACGAGAAGAAAATCAGCTCCCTCAAGGATCTGCTTCCCCTGCTCGAGAAAGTGGCCAAGAGCAGCCGTCCGCTGCTCATCATCGCCGAGGAAGTGGAAGGCGAAGCCCTTGCCACGCTCGTCGTCAACAAGCTCCGCGGCACCCTCGCCGTCTGCGCCGTCAAGGCCCCGGGCTTTGGCGATCGCCGCAAGGCCATGATGGAAGACATCGCCGTCCTCACGGGTGGCAAATTCCTCACGGAAGACCTCGGCATCAAGCTTGAGAACGTCACCCTCGAAGAACTCGGC
The DNA here is from genome assembly GCA_031370675.1 of Verrucomicrobiota bacterium. Classification (GTDB taxonomy): domain Bacteria; phylum Verrucomicrobiota; class Verrucomicrobiia; order Chthoniobacterales; family SZAS-18; genus SZAS-18. The sequence continues at coordinate 824 of JANMQT010000275.1, read as the reverse complement.
AAAGCCAAGCGCGTTTCCATCGACAAGGAAAACACCACCATCGTCGAAGGCGCCGGCAAGTCGTCCGACATCAGCGGCCGCGTGAATCAGATTCGCCGCCAGATCGAAGAGACCACCAGCGACTACGACAAGGAGAAGCTCCAGGAGCGTCTCGCGAAGCTCGCCGGTGGAGTTGCCGTCATCAATGTTGGTGCGGCCACCGAGACTGAGATGAAGGAAAAGAAGGCCCGCGTCGAAGACGCACTCCACGCCACCCGCGCAGCGGTGGAAGAGGGTGTCGTTGCCGGTGGCGGTGTCGCTCTGCTCCGCGCCCAGTCCGCGCTCAACGCCCTCAAGCTCGAAGGTGATGAGCTCGTCGGCCTCGAGATCATCCGTCGCGCCGTCGAGGCGCCCCTCCGCCAGCTCGCGCAAAACGCGGGTCGCGAAGGCGCCCTGATCGTGGCGGAAGTGAAGAAGCTGAAGGGCAGCTTCGGTTACAACGTTGCGACCGACAGCTACACCGACCTGATCAAGGACGGCGTGCTGGATCCGACGAAGGTGACCCGCAGTGCGCTGCAGAATGCGGCCTCCATCTCGGGCTTGCTGCTCACGACCGAAGCGATCGTGACGGAGATGCCGGAGAAGGAGAAGGCCCCTGCAATGCCCCCGGGCGGGGGCGGCATGGGCGGCATGGACTACTAAGCGAGTCCGCTGCTCATCTCCCAAGATGAATTCAGAACAGCCCGGCCCGAAAAGGCCGGGCTGTTTTGCTTTCGAGTGCCAATAAGCGCTCCGCTGAACTTACTTAAGTGCTATTAATGAAATGACATGAGTCGCATCGCGAA
>JANMQT010000259.1:0-20278 GCA_031370675.1 Verrucomicrobiota bacterium | reverse complement strand
CCGAGCGAATAGAGATCCGAGCGCGTGTCGATCAGCGGCTCGGTGGCGCACTGCTCGGGGCTCGCGTAGTAGGGCGTGCCGGAAAAAACCGCGTGCGAAAGACTGCTCGAGAGATGGGTCTCGACGTCCACCTCGCCATCGACGTTGAAGCCCTTGGCCAGGCCGAAATCGATCACCTTGACTACGTGGCCGAACGGCCGCTCGTCATCATGCACCAGCATGAGGTTGGTCGGCTTCAAGTCGCGATGCACGATGCGCTCGCGCGCCATCGCCCCGAGCGCGGCGGCCACCTGGTCCGCATAATCCAGCGCCTCGGCGACCGGCAGCGAGCCGCCGCGCGCCGCCACCACGGCGCTGAGCGACTGGCCCTGGACGAACTCCATCGCGTAGTAGAACGGCGGGGCATCGTGCAGGTTGACCACCGCCGCGATGTTCGGATGGCGCACCTTCGCGGCCGCGCGCGCCTCACGCAGGAACAGACGCTGGATGCGCTCGTCGGCCAGCAGCTCCGGGTGAATCAGTTTGAGGACGACGTCGACCCGAAGCTTGGTGTCGAATGCGCGATAGGTGATGCCCATGCCCCCTCGACCAAGTTCCAGCAGCGTGCCGTCGGCGCGCCGCGGCACTTCATATTGACCAAATTGGACGGCTTGAGAATCGGAGGACATAGGCGGTCGCGTAGCCTGGGCGTGACCTTGGCAAATCCTATCACCAATGCCATCCAAATTCGATGGGGTCTTTGTTCCAGGCGCGCAACCCGCGGGAATTGCGAGATTTGGCCCGGTAGCCGGCCTCAGCGAGGCCGGCTATGGGGAAAGCTCGAATCTTCAAACTCGAAACTCGAAGAAAGTCGAAGTCTGAAAGGGGAAAAGCGCTCAGCGGGCCGCATCAGAGATTTTTCCAGCTTCAAGCAACTTGGATACTCCGGTCGAGCTTCGAATTCCGAATTTCGGATTTCCAAGGAAGCCCCTACCCGCCGCCCACGTGCCACTATTATCGCAAGCAATTCATCCCAATCCCGTCTCGCGGGACGAGTGAAAATAGCCCGCTGCTTTAGCGGTGGGATAGCTGGACACGCACCCGGCGCGACCGGCAAACTTCGCGCCGTGGAATTGCTCATTGATCAGGTCACCAAGAGCTACGGCAAACACACGGCGCTGCAGGCGTTCAGCCTGGCGCTGCGGCCCGGCGTGCTGGCGCGCTGGCGCTGCTGGCCTGCGCGTTCGCGGGTCGGGTGCGGCAGACGGCGTACGCGTTTGCGCTGCGCGCGTGACGTCAGGCGACCGGCGGTATTTCCTCGGGCAGCGGGATGCGCTTGGTCCGGTGCAGTTCCGCTTCGGGATACTTGAGTTTCAATTCCGCGAGCGCGTCTCGCCGGAGGTCCTCGAGATCCTTGGCCGTGACCGCGGCCGCGGGGACCGCCGCCAGAATTCGGTCGATGATCCGCTCAAGCACCGCCACCCGCCATTCGGTGTTGACGATCGCTTCGGGGAGATTCACGCCCTGTTCAATGGACATAATAGACTCCCGTATTGCACGATTTCTGCCGACTTGGCGATGGAAATTAGGACGAGGGCCGGAATCAGGAAAACCAGATCCCGACACGGAACTCTTGCCGGGCCGCCCAAACCGTCATTCAATTCGGGTTGCCCCCGGCGAATGACGGCCTCTCCCCCTGCAACCTCGACCCCCAAATCAACCTCATGAAATTTCCCTCCCGTCCCTTTTCCGGGATCCTCGGTTTCGTTCTGCTCGCGAGCTCGCTCCAAGCCGAGACCGGCGAGCTGCGGATCGCCAAGCAGCCCGGCCTTTCCTATTTGCCAGCCATCATCGCGGAGAAACGCGGCTTGGTCGAAAAGCATGCGCTCGCCGCCGGGCTCAAGGATTTCAAGGTGACGTGGAACCTGTTGGGCAGCGGAGGCGCCGGCAACGACGCGCTCTTCTCCGGCAGTATCGACATGATGATCAGCGGCGGACCCAACATGCTGATCATCTGGGCCAAGACCAACGGAGACGTGAAAGGGGTCGTGGCCACCGGCGCCATGCCGATGTTTCTCGTCTCGAACAATCCGAATGTGAAGACCCTCGCCGACTTCACTGACGCCGACAAAATCGCCTTGCCCACGATCAAGGTCGGCACCCAGCCGGCCATCCTCGGAATCGCGGTGGAGAAACAATTTGGGATCGAGGCCGTCCAGCGCTTCAGCAATATGCAGGTCGCCATGTCGCACCCCGATGGATTGATCGCCATGCAGAACCAGTCCAGCGGCGTGACCGCGCATTTCACGCAGCCTCCCTTCCAGGATCTGGAATTGAAGATCCCCGGCGTGCACAAGGTGCTCGATTCCATGGAGGTCGTCGGTGGCCCAATGTCCAACGGCTGCGTCTACAGCACGACGAAATTTCACGACGCGAATCCCAAGGTCGTGCGGGCCTTCGTGGACGCCATCAAGGAGGCGGTGGATTTCATCGCGAAGGACAAGCGGGCCGCAGCCAAGATCTATCTGGAAGCCCACAAGGAGAAAATCACGGAGGACGAACTCGTCGCCATCCTTGAGCGGCCGACCTCGGTATTCTCCCCGGCGCCGCAAAACCTGCTCAAGGCTGCCCAGTTCTTCTATCGGGCGGGTTTTATCAAGCAAAACCCTCAGAGCTGGAAGGAGTTTTTCTTCTCCGAGGTGCATGATCTGCCCGGCAGCTAGGTACACGAATTTCGTCAATTCCGTAAATTCCCTTTAGGAAAGTCCCGACCCAAGAACGCCCGCTACACCGGCGTCAACGGCGCGGCGCCACCGAGCACCGCGTGCAGGTTGTCGAGCGTCAGGCGCAGCATCACGGCGCGCGTTTCCCTGGTGGCGCTGCCGATGTGCGGCATCAGCACCGTGTTAGGCAGTTCGAGAAAGGCCGGAGCGATATCCGGCTCATTCTCGTAAACGTCCAGGCCGGCGCCCCGAATCCGGCCGGTCTGCAAGGCGTGGATCAGCGCCGCTTCATCAATCACGCTGCCGCGCGACATGTTGATGAGAAATCCGTCCGGGCCGAGCGCCTCCAGCACGGAGGCGTTAATCAATTTGCGCGTGGTCTCGCCGCCCCGGCAACAGACGACGAGCACCTCCGACTCGCGCGCGAGGTCGTGAAGTTTTTCGAAATGGCGATACGGTGAAGCCTCCTGAAGCGACCCCGTGTAGGCCAGCGTCACGCCGAAACCCGTGAGGCGCGTCGCAATCCCCTGTCCGATTCGGCCCAGGCCCACGATCCCCACCCGCTTGCCCGCCACGCTGGTCGCCAGCGGAAACATCCCGGCTGCCCACTTCCCCGATCGCGTAAATTGATCCGCGGCGGGAATCCGACGCAGGAGGGCGAGCAGAATTCCCACGCCCAGTTCGCACACGGCATCGTCCAGCACGCCCGGCGTGTTCGTCACCACGATTCCGCGCTGCCGCGCGGCCGCGAGGGGAATGCCGTCGTAGCCCACCCCGCACGTCGCGATGATTTTCAGGTTTGGCAGGCCGGTCACGACCTGCTTCGACAACACCACATTGCTGCGCGTGATGATTCCGTGGATCCGCTCTGCGAGATCGGGGTCGGCGAGGGCCACCTCTGCGTCATGACAGCGAAATTCCGAGTCGAGGACACGTTGCAACTCGGGCGGAAACGCACCGACAAAAACCAGATCTCTTAACGTGGCAGTGGCATTCGGGTCGCTCATTTGGATTTCGGTTCGGCCCCCTGATGAAACTTCGCTGCGCGCAGAAAATCAAAGTCCACGCCGTCGTCGGCCTGCAGGATGGTCTCGAGGAACAGCTTGCGGTAGCCGCGCTCAGCGGTCGGCGGCACGATTCGCTTCGCTTTCTCCCGCCGCGTCAGCTCGGCTTCGGGGACCAACAACGAAATGCTGCGTTCGCGGACGCTCAGGCGGATGCGATCGCCGGTTTGCACGAGCGCGAGCGGGCCGCCGATTGCGGATTCAGGCGTGACGTGCAACACGATCGTGCCCGCGGCGGTTCCGCTCATCCGGCCATCGGAAATGCGCACCATGTCCTTGACGCCGGCGCGGCCGAGTTTCCGCGGAATGGGCAGGTAACCCGCTTCCGGCATGCCCGGCGCGCCCGCGGGACCAATGTTCTTGAGCACGAGCACGTCCGCGGCCGACACCTCCAGCGCGTCGTCGTCGATGCGCCGCGCCAGGTCCTCGAGGTTTTCAAAAACCACGGCCCGCCCCTCGTGCTCCATCAGCGCGGGACTCGCGGCCGACTGTTTGATGATCGCGCCGCGTGGAGCCAGGTTCCCGCGCAGCACGGCGATGCCCCCCTGCGGGTAAATCGGCTTCGCGATGGGTCGGACCACGTCCTGCGGGAACGAGGGGCCCATGCCCTCGATCTCCTCGCCGAGCGTGCGGCCGGTCACGGTTATGACGTCCAGGTTCAGCAGCGGGCGCAGTTCCCGCAGCAAGGTCGGCATCCCGCCGGCCTTATGGAAATCCTCCATGTAATACTGTCCGGACGGCTTCAGATCGACGAGCACCGGCGTCTCGCGGCCGAGGGCGTCCAGACGATCCAGTTCGAGGCGAAGACCGAGCCGTCCCGCCATCGCGGTGAGATGGATGATGCCATTGGTGGACCCGCCAATCGCGAGCAACACGCGCAGCGCATTTTCAAACGCGCCGGCGGTCATGATTCGATCCGGCGTGAGCTGGCGCGCGATCAGGTCCACCGCGAGCGCACCTGTCCGTTCCGCCACCCGAATGCGATCGGCCGTCACCGCCGGCGCCGTCGCCCCGCCAAACGGAATCATCCCCAGGCCCTCGGCGAGGCAGGCCATCGTGCTGGCGGTGCCCATCACAGAGCAAAAACCCACGCTCGCCACGAGACTGTTGTTCACCTCGGAAATTTCCTGCTCACCGATTTCCTCCGCGCGATACCGACCCCAGAAACGCCGGCAGTCCGTGCACGCCCCTACCCGCTCGCCGCGATGTGCGCCGGTCAGCATCGCACCGGAGACGAGTTGTATCGCCGGAATCCCCGCCGATGCCGCGCCCATCAATTGCGCCGGCACCGTCTTGTCGCAGCCGCCCAGCAGCACGACCGCATCCATCGGCTGCGCGCGAATCATCTCTTCCGTGTCCATCGACATGAGGTTGCGCAGGTACATGCTCGTTGGATTCGCGAAGCTTTCGCCGATCGAGATGGTCGGAAATTCGATCGGCAGCGCCCCGCGGTGCATCACGCCGCGCTTGACCGCCTCAATCAGCTGCGGCGCGTTGCCATGGCACGGGTTGTAGCCGCTGCCCGTGTTGATGATGCCGACCACCGGGCGTTCCAAGGCGTCGTCCGAATAGCCCGCGCCCTTGATGAAGGCCTTGCGGAGGAAAAGCGAAAACCCGGGGTCGCCGTAATTGGTCAACCCGCGGCGCAAGCCTTCTGAGTCCGCGCCGGCCCCGGTTTTTGGCTCGCTCGATCCACTCATCACGTCAGGCAGGCTTGGGCAGGCCCGGCATCGCAAAGCCGGCGGCCTCTAGGTTTCGGGCCAGCTCCGCCTGCTGCGCCGGCGTCAACTCCACCAGCGGCGGGCGCACGACGGCCCACTCTGGATCCGACGAGTAATGCGCGATCGCCGCCTTGAGCGCGGGGATCATGGGGAACTTGGCGAAGATTCCGCGCGTGGCATCCAGCTTCGCCTGCTGCCCGTCGGCCTCGGCCCCCTGCCAGGTCCGGTGCAGTTGGGCGATCGCGCCCGGATTGACGTTGCCCGTGGCGGTGATGCAGCCCACCCCGCCGCCGCGCATCGTCGCGAGCAGGTAACTCTCGCTGCCGGCAAAGACGTCGAAGCCCTGCGGTTGAAATTGCTCGAGCATCGCTCGCGTGTTGTTCCAGTCACCCGAGCTGTCCTTGATGCCGGCGATGATACCCGGATACGCCTTCAGCAGGCGCTCGATCAGGGCCAGCGTGATCGGCACCGCGGCCACCGGAGGAATGTGATAAAGATAAATGCGCAAACGGTCGTCGCCGACCCGCTCGATGATCTCCGCGTAGTTCCGGAACAACCCTTCATCGGAGACGCCCTTGTAATAGAAGGGCGGCAGCATCAACACGCCGCCGCAACCCAGCTGAACCGCCGCCTTCGTCAACTCCACCGAGTCCGGGATCGCGCAGCATCCCGTGCCCGGCATCATGCGGTGGGGCGGTGTTCCCGCCTCCACCAACGCGGTCAGTAGTTCGCGTTTCTCCGCCACCGACAGCGAGTTCGCCTCGGAATTCGTGCCAAACACCGCGAGGCCGACATCCTGGCTCACGAGCCATTGGCAATGCCGGACCAGGCGTGGCGCGTCCGGACGCAGCTGGCGGTCAAAGGGCGTGACGACAGGCGAGAGGACACCTTGCATGCGGGACAGGTTTTTGGACTTCATGACGTAGGGCGTTAAACGTAGCGTGGCGTCGCGCCCCGTCGAATCAATGGATGACCATCCACGGGCGCTCGCCGGCCGGGGAATATTTCGCGACCGCGTCCTCCGCAAAACCAAATCCCAGACCGGGTGTCATCGGCAGGACCAGATCCCCGCCCCGGGTCTCGAGCTGGCGATCGATCAACCGCCGGAAATTCAGCACCTGGTCGTCGGCGAAGTATTCGACGTAACGCGCGTTCGGCGCCGACGCGACGAGGTGCACGTGTAGATCGTGAAACCAATGCGGTGACATGGTGACGCCGAAGCTCGCAGCCGTCGCAGCGATGCGCCGCCATTCCGTAATACCGCCGCAAACGACGGCGTCGGTCTGCAGAATCGCGGCGGCTTCCTTCTCCAAAAGTTCCTTGTGCCGCCAGCGTCCCGCCTCGATTTCCCCCGTGGCCACCGAGATGCTCGAACTCCGGGCCAGCCGCGCGTGATTGTCGATGTCGTCCGGACTGAACGGCTCCTCGATCCAATAGGGCTCGTAGGGCTCAAAACGCCGGACGTACGACAGGGCTGTCGGGAGATCGCGCCACGCGTTGTTGGCATCAAGCATCAATTCGACATCGGGTCCGATCGCTTCGCGGCAGGCCCGCACGCGCGCTTCCTCCTGCCCCGGCGACAGGCGACCCACTTTGATCTTCACTGCTTTGAATCCATGCTTCACGTGGCCGGCCACCTCCTTGGCGAGATGCGCGGGCGTCTTACCATCAAGATAATATCCACCGCTGGCGTAGGCCGGGACCGTCTCCTTCGCCCACGAGCCGAGATATTGATGCAGCGGCAGCTTGACGGAGCGCGCGTTGAGATCCCAGAGCGCCACATCCAAAATGCTGAGGCCCCGCATCACGCTGCCGGCGCGACCCTGCAGGATGGCGTTGCGATACATTTCCTCCCATAGCCCCTCGGTGCGGGTGGATTCCTCGCCAATCAACATGGGCGCGAGCAATTCCGCGACCGCGACCCTTGCGATGTTGCCCCCGGCGCTGCCCACGTAACAGAAGCCGATGCCTTCGACGCCATCCATGGATCGCACCTTGACCAGGCAGTAGTCGCGATGTGTGACCGTGCGCGTCGCAAAAGACGTGACGTGATCCAGCGCGATGCGCGCGACCGCGACTTCGACAGCTTGGATCTTTGGCATGGTGAATCTCCGTAGGCAGCGCGCGGTCGGGAGCGTCATGCAATCCGGCCGGCCAAATCTTGTCGAGCCGATTGTCCGGTGGTGACAGAGCGGCGTGTCAACGGGACACCGATGGATCACCGGACGCCAGAAGCCGGCACACCTCGTCGTCAGTCGTTTGCGTAAAATCCTCGTACCATTGGCCGACACCGTGGAATTCTTCCGGCACCAGCACGGCCACCACCTCATCGGCGACCTCCCGCATCTCGTCGTACGTGGACGCCGAGACTGTGGGTGTCGCGACCACAATGCGGCCTGCGCCGCGTTTTCGCAGCGAGGCGATGGCGGCGAACATGGTCGAACCAGTGGCAATGCCGTCATCGACGAGCAGCACGGTTCTCGCGCGCACCTCCGGCGGCGGCCGATCGCCGCGATAAGCCCGTTCGCGGCGCTCAAGCTCGAGTCGCTCCTGCGCGGCGATGGTGTCGATCACCTGGTCAGACACTTGACAGGAAGCCACCAGCCCGTGGTTCAGAACGCGCACCCCACCGGACGCAATCGCGCCCATGGCCAGCTCCTGCTCGCCCGGCAACCCGAGTTTTCGCACCACGACCACATCCAGCGGGGCGAGCAACCGGCGCGCGACTTCCGCCGCCACCGGCACGCCGCCGCGGGGAAGCGCCAGCACGAGCACATCGGCACGATTCGCGTAAGCGGTCAATTTCTCTGCGAGCCGCTGGCCGGCCTCAAGGCGATTGCGGAATGACGTTCTCATGGCTGGCGATTCGGCTGCCGCGGGGGTTACCCATTCTACGCAATCATGGCGGCAATTCTGCCGCAATCGTCGATCGCGCGCTCGCCATATTTTGGCGATTGCTGGCCCTCCCTTGACGTGGGGTTACGCTCACCGTCGGCTCACCGCCAGCGGAATAACCTTCTGCCGGAGAGTGGAGGCGTAGTAAGTGGTGGCAATCACGCCGATGACTGTGGCGGCGAGAAAATTCGCGGACGGCCCGCCCAGCTTCCACAACAATGCTCCAAGCAGCGATCCCACCGTGACGATCAGATCACGAATCAGGTAGTACGCGCCGATCAATTCGCCGCGTGATTCCGCCGGACAGTATCCAATGATCAACGCCTTCCGCGCGGGCTCGCCGAATTCCTTCAACCCGCGCACCGCGAACGCAACAAAGAGCATCGCCATCCCGCCCGCCGCCCACAAGGTCAGCGGAAACAGCGTGAAGAAAACGAAGGTGCCGAGAATGAAGGGCTCCCGGCCGTAGCGGTCCGCCAGGTGCGCCGCCGGCAACAGGCACGCGATGCTGAAAATCATTTCCACGGCCGTCAGCATCCCGGCTTGCGCGGCACTCGCGCCCAAATCGTCCATCGCGTAGATGATGACCCAGGCAAACGGCAGCCGCTCGCAAAAGCGAATCAAGATATCGCTCACGAGCAGGCGGCGCAGCGCGGGGTTGAACTGACGCACCGCCGCCCGAAATCCGACGGTCTGCGGTGTCGCTGCCTCCGGTGCGGACTCCTCGATGCGGTGCTGGACAAAGAACGCGGCCAACCCCGCCACGATGGAAACCAGCAACGCCAGGCGAACTCCGGTCACCACCCCAAACTGGTCGATGAGCAGGCCGCCCACGACCGGGCCAATGATGATCGGCAGGCGACGGATCACCGATTGAACCCCGATGCCCATGGCGTGCTGGCCGACCCCGAGACTGGCGCCAACGAGCGAAAACGTCGCCGGCAGGGAAAGACAGCTCCACGCCAGGAACAGGAACATCCCGATGAAGACGGTCGCGGGATGTGGGTAGAGCGCCACCAGCGCGTAACCGGCGATCGAGAGGGCGTTGAAGGCCATCAAGGCGCGACGATGGCCCCAACGATCGACGAGCACCCCGCCGGGATACGCGTAAACCGCACCGAGCAGCGTTTTCAATCCGTCGTAGAGTCCGATGAGCAACACGCCGGCGCCGAGCGTCTCCAGGTATTTCGGCACGAACCGGATCCACAACTCCTCGCCGCTCCCAATCAGCACGATGGCCACGAGCAGCAGGACCAGATTGCGTTCCAGACCAAAAAATCCCGCCAGCCGGCGACCGCGATGCTCCGTAGTCACGCTCATTTCCTCGTCCGTTCGCCGGGCGGACCGTTCACGCCAATGGACGCGCGGGATTCCACTCGTGCTTCACGTCGCGCGCGCCACCCAGCCAGGCGTATAACGCGTCGTACATGACAAAGCCGTGTTTGAGTTGCTCATGATCGTTGTCGAAGCACCTCGACAAGCCGAGCGAAAGGGCCAGCAACCCCGCGCACTGCGGGGCGAGGTCGAGACGATTGGTGTCCGCTCCACGCACGATCACGGCCAGCGCGTCCAGCGCCGGGTCACGCAACTCATATTTTTTCAAAATTGCATCGAAGCTGCACAGCGGGCCGTCGTGTGTCAGCTCCACGCCATCGACGTCAAATGGCACGGCCTGCGACTCGGTGGCCCGCGCCGTGACTTCGGTTGCCGGGACGAAAATGAATTCGGCTGCCTGATCCACGAATCGGGCAATCAACCACGGGCAGGCGACGCGATCGACCTTTGGGCGCTCACGGGTAATCCATTTCATGTTCGCTGGTTGTCTATTTGCTCCCCCACTTGAAATCATCGAACAGCATCACGCTGTCGCTCTTGGTCCAGAGGCCCACCAGGCCGGCCTCCGAAAACGTGCCGTCATCGACGTCGAACAACGGCTTCCCGTCGAAGATCACCTTGAATCGCCGCCCTGCGAACTCGACCCGAAGCAGGTGCCATCGCCCCCGCTCGACCTTCGCCGCCAGGCCGTAGCCGCCCGCGCGGCCAACAAGATCGAGTTCCGTCCGCCGGCCTGCCACCGTTTTGTAGACAACCACGTTGTCCTCGAGCGCATTGGCCCGGCAAACGTAATAATTGTTCGCGTCTCGCGCGCGCCAGACGACCCCCGCGCCCTGATCCTCGCGGCCGGAAACCGACCGAAACTTCACCTCCACAAAGCCGTCCCGCAGATTGGTCTCCTCCTTGATGCACAACGGATAAGTGCCGACCCCGGATTGCTTCAAGACCGCAGGCGGACTGGGCGCGGACGCGTCGCGCTCGACCGTCCATCTGGATTCGCCTGTTCCCGTCAGCGCTACCTTCCAGCCGGGCGGCGTCCGGCCCACGGACGCCTGGTCGAAGTTGTCCGACTCCGCGCGGGCCTGTCCCAGGGCGACCGCGGCGGCGCAAAGCATGACCAGCATCTTTTGCATAAACGGGCTTCGTCGGTTCTTTTTCTTGGCGCAGTTTCGCGCTTGTGCAATATGTATAACATTGCTGTTATGAAGTCAACAATCGAATGTCCCAAAGGTTGGCTGCTGTTATTGTACGCCCTGCCCGCCCGGCAGACCGCCCTACGCGTGGCCTTGTGGCGGAAGCTCCGAAAGATTGGGGCCCTGTCGCTGAAGACCTCCGCCCATGTCCTGCCCGATGGTCCGCTGCATTTTGAGCGCTTCCAGTGGCTCGCGCAGCAGGCGCGCGATGGCGGAGGCGAGGCGACACTCGTCCGGGGTGCGCGGATCGAGGGAACGTCCCACGACGACCTCATTCGCCTCTTCCAAGAGACACGCCGGATGGATTATCTCGCCCTGGCGCGGGAAGTCAGTGCCCTGACGAGGCTCCACCGACGGAAGCGTGGCGCGGGCTTTGCGGCGTCGCTGGAAAAGCTGCGACGTCAATTCGAGTACATCCGGGCGATCGATTTCTTCGCCTGCCCTGCCGCGCATGACACGGAAGTCCTGCTGCGCAAGGCCGCCTCGCTGCATGAGCTCGCCCCGCGGCGCCGGCCGGCCGCGCTCCACCGCAAGGACTTTCAACGGCGCGTCTGGTTGACGCGGCCAAGGCCGGAGATTGATCGGGTCGGCTCCGCGTGGCTCATTCGGAAGTTCATCGATCCGCGCGCCCGTTTTGTCTTCAGCTCAAGCCTGGCCGGGCATCCAAACGCAGTCCCGTTCGACATGCTCGACGTCGAGTTCACCCACCACGGGGAGGATTGCACCTTCGAAACGCTGCGGAAACGATTCGCAATCACCGACCCGGTGGCAGTCCGCATCGGCGAGATGATTCACGACGCCGACCTGGAGGACGCCAAGTTCCAACGCGCAGAATGCCTCGGACTCGACCTGCTCTGCAAGGGCTGGGCCCGGTTGAGGTGGTCGGACGCAGAAATTCTGAAGGCCGGGCTCCGCGCCTTCGACGCGCTCTACGCCAGCCTCACGTAGTGCCGATGTGCGCTGGTCAGCGCGGCAGTCCATACCAGCCATGCCACGCCATGTAGACGCCAAGGATCACGAGCAGGACACACGAGAAATACGGCGCGCGGCAGGCCATCTCGCCGAGGCCGCGAAATCGCCTTTCCGCGTGTCGCATGCCCCATGCCGCGGCCGCCCCAGTCGCGACCATCGTCAGGGCGAGACCAAAGCTGAAGGCACCGACCATCGCAAAGCCCAGCGTCGCGCGCTTGAGTTGCAGGCAGACCAGTAGAACGGTGAAGGCCGCCGGGCAGGGCATGAGTCCCCCGTGATGCCGAAGAGCACGATTTGCGGGGTCGTGACCGTGCGAACCGCTTCGCAATGTCCTGCGCGTGGGCCCGCTCGTGCGCATCGTGAAATTCCCGGTCCTCTCCCTTCCGATGTCCATGGTCATGCTCATGCTCATGCTCGTGATCATGATCGTGCTCGGCAGCGGCATGCCCGGAAAAACGCGCATCGACGAGTCGGGGCTGAAGACAATGGAATCGCCACCTCCCCCGCCAGGAATCGCGCGGGACCTTGATCTTCGTCAAGGCCAGACAGTTACGCGAAAGCGATACTCGGGCAATGAAACGCCCCCGCATTTCCATCGTCATCCTCACCCTCGCACTCAGTGTGGTCGCGATCCCATCCGTCTTTTCCGCCGAAGCTCCGGCGCCTGCGACCTCACCCCTCCCCGGTCCGACCGCCAAGGGCACAGACCCCGAGATTGTTGGCGAGGAGAAGGCCGTGCTCACCGCCGCCCCAAATGTGCCGCCTCCAATCAAGCGCAAGAACGCGACGAAAGTCATTGTGAACCTCGAGGTGCGCGAGGTGGTGAAGCGCATGGCGGACGGCGTGGATTACCTGTTCTGGACCTTCGGCGGCGAGGTGCCCGGGCTTTTCATCCGCGTGCGCGAAGGCGACCTCGTCGAGTTTCATCTCGGCAATCATCCGTCCTCGAAGATGCCGCACAACATCGACCTCCACGCGGTCACGGGGCCGGGCGGCGGCGCGGCGTCATCGTTCACCGCCCCGGGGCACGAGTCGCAATTCTCCTTCAAGGCGATCAATCCCGGGCTTTACGTCTACCATTGCGCCACCGCCCCCGTCGGGATGCACGTGGCCAACGGCATGTACGGCTTGATTCTCGTAGAGCCGAAGGAGGGCCTGCCGGCCGTGGACAAGGAGTTTTACGTGATGCAGGGCGACTTCTATACGAAGGGGAAATTTGGCGAGGAAGGACTGCAGGCCTTCGACATGGAGAAAGCTGTGGATGAAAGGGCGAGCTACGTCGTCTTCAACGGCTCGGTCGGCGCGCTGGTCGGTGACAACGCGCTGAAGGCGAAGGTGGGCGATCGCGTCCGGATGTACGTCGGCAACGGCGGACCGAATCTCACCTCCAGCTTTCACGTCATCGGCGAGATCTTCGACAAGGTCTACCAGGAAGGCGGTCTCAAGCTCGCACAGGAGAATGTGCAGACGACCATCGTGCCGGCGGGCGGCTCGGCCATCGTGGATTTCAAGCTGGAAGTGCCCGGCACGTTCATCCTGGTGGATCATGCGCTCTTCCGCGCCTTCAACAAAGGGGCGCTCGGCATGCTGAAGGTCGACGGGCCGCCGAACTTGCTGGTCTATTCCGGCAAGGAAGTGGATGCGACCTACCTCGGCGAAAGCGCGCTGCCCGGCGGCGGTGGCGCGAGGGTCGCCGCGCTCGAAGCCGAAATGAGAAAAACCGTCGCGGCCGAGCCAAAGATTGCCGCGGTGACCAAGAAACTTTTCGTCGAGAAAGGCAAGCGCGTCTTCGCCCAGAACTGCGTCGCCTGTCATCAGGCCGAAGGACAGGGCATGGCCGGCGTCTTTCCGCCGCTGGCCAAGTCGGACTACCTGATGGCGGACAAAGCGCGCGCCATCGCGGGAGTGATCAAGGGACAAACCGGCGAGATGACCGTGAACGGCCAGAAGTACAACAGCGCCATGCCGGCGTTAACACTGAACGACGAGCAGATCGCGCACGTGCTCACCTATGTCCTCAACTCCTGGGGCAACAACGGCGACATGGTGACCGTGGACGACGTCAAGAAGGTCCGCGCGGAAACCGCCAGCCAGTAATCATGCGCCGCGCCTTCCCGATCATCGCCTCGATCCTGGCGCTCGTTGCGGTGCGCGGGGTGGGGCGCGCGGCCGAGCCGGGCATGGCGGAGATTCCAGCCACCATCTACCGCCCGCTGTTTCGCGGGGAGAAGGATGCCAAGGAAGTCCCAGTCGCCGCGTTCCAGCTCGACGTGCGACCCGTGACCAACGGTGAGTTCCTCACCTTCGTGCGCCAGCATCCCAATTGGCAGCGTTCGCGCGTCCCCCGCCTGTTTGCGGATGAAGGCTACCTCACGCATTGGGCGGGCGACGCGGACCTGGGCAACGCGCGGGCGGAACAAGCCGTCACGAACGTCTCTTGGTTCGCCGTGAAAGCGTACGCAGCCACCCACGGGAAGCGGCTGCCGACCACGGCGGAGTGGGAGGTCGCGGCCGCCGCGGGCTTCACCCTCGGTGAGGGCAAGCAGGACCCGGAGTTTCAGCAGGCCATCGCGCGCTGGTATGGCACGCCTTCGCCGCTGGTGGTGCCGGATGCAGGCGGCGGGCGAGAAAATATTTTCGGCGTGCGCGATCTGCACGGCCTCGTCTGGGAATGGACGAGCGACTTCAACAGCGCGATGGTGACCGGCGACGCGCGCGGCGACACCGGCCTCGAGCGCCAGCTCTTCTGCGGTGCCGGCTCGGTGGGCGCGAGCGACCGCGAAAACTACCCCGCCTTCATGCGCTTCGGTTTTCGCAGCAGCCTGCGCGCCGGGTACACCGTGCCCAACCTCGGCTTCCGCTGCGCCAAGAATCCATGAGACCCCCGATCGCCCTTCCCCGCCTCGCGCTGACCGCCTGCGCCGTACTCGCCGCCTTCGCGTCCGAGCCCGAATCCTTGAAACCCGCCGGAGAGGAGCCGCCGTGCTGCCGCGAGCCGCTCGAGCTGGGGAAGCCGACGGATAAATCGCTCTACCTGCTCGACTCCACGTGGACCTCCGACGTAGGCCGCCGGATCAAACTCGGCGCCCTGCGCGGCCGCCCGCAGATCATGTCGATGTTTTTCACCCACTGCGAATATGACAGCCCGAACCGCGTCCGTGAGCTCAAGGCCATCGAGGGCAAGCTGGCGCCCGAGGTGCTTGGCAAGGTGGATTTCCTGCTCGTGAGCATGGATGTGAAACGCGACACTCCCGCGGAACTCGCGAAGTTCCGCGCCAACCGCGTACTCCCCCGCGAACGCTGGACGTTGCTGCGGGGCGGGGACGACGACGTGCGCGAACTGGCCGCACTGCTCGGCGTGAACTTCATGGAAGACGCGCGGGGGCAATTCGCGCACAGCAACCTCATTACCCTGGTGAACGGCGAGGGCGAAATCGTCTTTCAACACGCGGGCCTGAGTCAGGATCCCACGCTGCTGATCGCCGCGATCGAAAAGGCGGCGCATGAGGCCAAACGCTAGGTCAGCCGATGCCGCCATCCATCATCACCGTCGACGTGCGCGAAGACATCCGCCGGGGCCGCGAGCCGTTCCCGCGCATCATGGCAACCGTGGCCCGGCTCCGAGCCAATGAGCAGCTGCGTGTGCTGGCGCCCTTCGAGCCGATTCCACTCATCAAGGTGCTCGCCCTGCAGGGTTTCACGGCGACGGTGACGGAAATCGAGGACGGCGGCTTCGCGACGCTTTTCGTTCGAGGCACGCCCACGGTGCCTGCTTCGGACGAACCTTCATAACCTCGCCGCGTAGCGCCGTCTTCGTCGTTATCCTTTGTCGCGTTGGTTCGACCCTCTTCAGCCTTCGATGCCGGACGCGGATCGGCCGCATTTTCTGGTGCTCTTCCGGTCTTAAGGGATCGCCAACCCATTCCTGCTCGCCTGTCCTATATCAATACAACATGACCACTTTAGAGACAGTTCTCAATAGATGCAAATCCCTGTCTCCAGAGTAAACGGGCGTTGGCACGGTGCTCGCTATTACACCATGCATGAAAGCAATCTGGCCCATCCCAGGCATCCTCATCGCATACGCGGCAATGATCCCAATTACGATCTTCCTGCTGCTCTGTTTCGTGGCGGCTCGGTAGCCGTCTCCGAACTCCACCCGTAAACCTGACCCTGATCCGACCCTATGAAACACTCTGTCCTTACGAGCTATTTGTTCTTTGGAATTGCCAGCGGCCTGCTTCAGAAATTTGCGGGATATCCGACCGTCTCGTCATCGACCGTGAATGATATGTTGCCCCCGCGGGAGAGATCGATACGCAAAATGTATCGTCGTTCCCGCAAAATGGCGCAGCCTAGCTAGGACGACACGCACAACCTGCCAAGGAACGTCACCACGTGAAATCCCTCATCCTGCCCAAACTCCCCTCGCCTCATCCGGTGGAGGTCAACGACCGGGTCGGCTTGATCGAGTGGGCCTACGTTTTGAACCATCACGGGAAACCCATTCGACTGCAGTGTGCGCTCAAGTACCGGGCCGATGACTGCCCGCGTAAGATCTGCGTGGGCGCCGCTCTGGACCTGCCCGAACGACTTTGGAATGTCATTGAGCAGGACGCCACGGTGATCGCATTTCGCGAGACCCTGCGAAATCCAATTCGGGACGATAGTTTCTCCCCTCACGCACGGAACTGAGGACCCGGGCCGTACGGCAGCCGTCAGGTTTTTGAGCACATCAATTGCTCGATTGTACTCTGCAGCAGTGCTACGTCGATCGGCTTGACCAAATGCCGGGAGAAACCGGCGGCGGCACTCTGTTCAAGATCAGAGTCCATGCCATAGCCACTGAGAGCGATGCCCTTGAGGCGATACTTGGCAGACAGCGTGCGCATGAGGTCCTGACCGCTGCCGTCGGGTAATCCGAGGTCGCTCATTAACAGGTCGATGCCGCCGCGCCCCATTTCTCGATCGGCTACCGCGGTCGCCTCCAAGATGTTCTGCGCCGAGACCACGTCATGGCCCATCCGGCGGAGCAAGCGGGCCAGGACCGCAGCGGTGTCGACATGGTCCTCCACGACCAGGATGCGCAGCGGGCGCTGGCGGACACCGCTGGCAAGCGGTGCGTTTTCGGCCGGAACGGTGGCTGGCGACACAGGTGGGACGCCGCGGTACGGTAATTCGAAGGAACCGCACGGTAGGGTCAACGTAAAGGTGCTGCCGCAGCCTTTGCCGGGGCTTGAGCCCCGGAGGGTTCCCCGATGCGATTCGGCGATTCCCTTGCTGATGGCCAAGCCTAGTCCAAGTCCGCCGAACTGCCGGGCGATGCTGCGATCACTTTGCTCGAATGCTTGGAAAACCCGCTCCGCGTCCGCCGCGTCCATCCCGATGCCGGTGTCTTGCACTTCGATGATCAATTGGGGTCCGACCGGTCCGGGGTCAGCGCGGGAACGGACTGTGATCGTGCCTTCCGCCGGCGTGAACTTGATGGCATTCTTCAGCAGGTTCCAGAGGACCTGCGAAACACGCGCGCTGTCGACGTGCACGGTCGGATGAGGTTCTGCGAGTTCTCGCCGGAGCGTTAGACGCTTGGCTTTGAGATCGGTCTGGCACGTGTTGATGGCGTCCTCGATAATTCGTCCGGCGGACACCACTTCGTAGTGCAAATGAAGTTTGCCTCGGGTGATGCGCGTGAGATCGAGCAAATCGTCGATGAGACGGGCCTCGAGTTCGACATTTCGTCGCACAGTTTCGAAGTCTTCGGCGAGCGCCTCGGGAATCGCCGCGTCCTGATGCAGCGTCGAGAGGATGGCCAGCACCGGCGTGAGGGGAGTGCGCAGCTCATGACTCAACGCGGCGATGAAATGGTCCTTGGCCTGGTTTGCGTGCTCCGCCACGGTGCGCGCCTCCTGTTCCGCTTGATAACTTTGTTTCAGCGCCAGCTCCTTTTGCCGGCGCTCCGCCACATCGTGGAACACCATGACGGCGCCAATGATGGCGCCGGCCGGATTCCGGATCGGCGCGGCGCTGTCCTCGATGGGAATTTCCGTCCCGTCGCGGCGTGTCAGAATGGTGTGATTGGCCAGGCCGAGGACAATGCCCTCGCTCAGTGCGCGGTGCGTCGGATTCTGCGTCGACGAACGGGAGTCTTCCTCAACCATGCACATGACTTCGTCCACCAACTGGCCGATCGCATCGGAAGTTGACCAGCCGGTCAGCTTCTCCGCCACGGGGTTCAGAAAGGTAATGCGGGATGCAGTGTCCACGGTGATCACCGCGTCGCCGATGCTGCCCAGCGTCACTTTGAACCATTCGCTCTGCTCGCGCAGTTCGCGCTCTGCGCGCTTGTGTTCCGTGACATCGCGAAAGCTCCAGACTCGCCCGACGTGCCGCTGCTCGATGCGCTGCGTCTTGGAAAAGCGCTCAATGACCCGTCCATCCACCAGCTCGAGCAGGTCAAACGTTTCAGGAGGCGACAGCGAGTAGATTCGCTCAATGGCAGCCCGGAACGAGGCCGGATCGCGGAAGAGTCGACTGGTTGCCTCCAGAATCTGCCGGTGACCCTTGCCCTCCATCAGGTCTGGCGGGACGTGCCACATCTCCACAAAGTTCTGATTGAAACCGGTAACCTCCCCTGCCGCATTCGTGACGAAGACAGCGTCTGTCGTCGATTCGAGCGTCGCCCGCACCATCGCAAGGGAGAGCGCGAGTTCCTCGGTCTTCCGCTCCAAGGCGTCCTTGGCCTCGAGGAGTTCCCGCTCGGCGCGCTGCCGCGCGAGAAGGATGGCGGTCGCATTTTGAAGCGCGACCGACCGCATCCGCTTAACTTCGTCGTCTTCGGTTTCCATCAACGGCTCCCTATTTGCTTCGCGGCGAGCGCGGTCCCCTGCACCCGGGACCTGATCTTCTCGAAGGCCTGATCGCGGGTTGTCGACGTGTCGTCGCTGAAAGGCGAGAAGCCACAATCGTCCGTTGTCCCGAGTTGTTCGACGGGAATGTAGTCAGCCGCTGTGAGGATACGGTCGCAAATCTCCTCGGGTGATTCGACGCGCGGGTCGATGGGCGAGACCACTCCCACGAAGATGCGCTGCTCGGGCTTCATGTGTTTTCGAATGATCCCGAGGACATGTTTCGGGTCCCGTTCGCCGGCGAGCGCGATATAAAAGTTGCCCACCTTCAATTCGAAGAGCGAGGGCAGCAGCTCGGCATAATCGATGTCCGCGCTGTGCGTGGAATCCCGATCGCCGCCGGGACAAGTGTGCACCCCGATCCGCTGGCGTTCGTCGAGCGAGAACCGCGAGAGAGCGAGATTGTTTAGGTCGATGAAACTGTTTAGAAGACCACCGGAAGGGTCGATCTTGATCGCGAGGCGGCCTTCGGTAAAATCGATTTGCACCTTGTGCGCGCCCTTTAAGAGGCATTGCCGGACCTCCGTTTCGTGTTCGCTCAACAGATCGTCGATGAATTGCTCGCGCGTGTACCCCGGGATGCCTTCCTCCGGATACATCAGGCTGAGCGCCGACGGCGATATGACGGCTTGCTTGACCGGTACGTGCGCGTACCGCTGAGCGAACTCCAAATACTGGTCGGCGCGGGTCCGGTAGCGAAATGGACCGGCCGTCAGCCGGGGCATCCGCCGCACGTGCCCCGCGGCAAAGGGGATCTTGAATCCATCAGGCGCCGTGTTCGACATCCCGTGCACGCAATACGTCCAGAAATTGTGGTATTTCCGCTGTTCGCCGTCCGTGATCACCGGTGAACCGGTTTCTTCAAATCGGGCAATCGTGTCACGCGTCGCTGCCTCATAGAGGGGCGCCAAATCCGGATGTTCGCTGTCCCCGACCTCTTCAATGGCCCTTAGGATCTCCAGCGGTCGGGGGATGCTACCGATTGGCTCCGTTGGAATTGTCATGATCGCGCGTGGGACGGGGGCAGGCACGGCGGGTCGAACCGAGGTGCGACCTTTCCCCTTGGGGCATCTGGGGCCCCCGCGCAGCAGGTGAGTCTATGCGCTGAAAAACCGGCTTGCGACAAAATTCCTCCGGCCAATGTCTGCAGGAGACCCAGCCGAAATGGCCCTGTGCTCACGGTCTGCTCCGTTTTGAGGCCTTTGTTCAGGCCTCGCCGCACTCGTTTCGGCGACGCAGCTCGTCGTTGAATTCCCCGACCACTTCCTGGGCCTTCACGAGCGGTTTGACTGTCCCCTGGGTCTCGCCGACAACCGTAACGACATCGGCGTAGGCCGACGGCTCCCCCGGCTCAATTTTGAGGTGAGCCTCGGGCATCGCCAACGAAAAGCGCTGACGAAGCGGACGTTCGAATTTCTCGTCGCGCACGCACACGACGACTTCGACCTGATCAAACGCTGGCATGGTCGGATGGGATGGGGACCAGACAAA
>JANMQT010000248.1:0-4371 GCA_031370675.1 Verrucomicrobiota bacterium | reverse complement strand
ATTGTCTTCGGCCGGATACCAAAGCACGAGGTGTCGAACCGCTGTCGATTGAGGGTTGGTCACGAATGTGATCCCATGGTCATCAAAAATGTAGACTACGATGCCCTCGTTTTCTTGGATCCGGCTTGGTTTTCCCAAGATCTTGATCAGATCATTTGTTGATGGCGTCGCGTCGATTGGTTTTCCGTTTATTGTGAAGCGGTCCTTTGCAAGGAGGATGCTTACCGGTGTTGTCTTGTCGTCTGCTCGCGACGACGAAGCGAAGACCGAGTAAACGGCAAGAGCACACGCAACACTTCGCGCTAGGGTTTTCACTGCCATCGACCGAATGATATTTGGAAAATCGCCAAAGGACAACTCGCAACCGTTGGGCATGGCGAAACGCGCGAGAAACGTTCCACAGCCTCGCATTTGACAGAGCGGAGCGTGATCAAAGTGGAACGGTGAAAAATACAAAGGGACAGGTCTTCTGTAGAGATTTTGTCAGCCTTCCCGCTTTATTTGGGCGTATTCCAACGGAGTGACGCAACAGCCGCTTTGAGACTTTACTTTCCGACTCGCCGGAAAAGAGCGACTTCGAAAATTACTCTTCCCGCATGAGTTTGGATGGGTCGACCGCGAGCGAGCGCAGCGCAGGAATGGCTGACGCCGCAATGCCTAATAGGACCATGGTTAGCACGGCACCCGTCACGACGACGGGATCGCGCGGGTCTGCCTGATCGACAACCCGCGAGAGGAGCCCGCTGGCGAAGAGGGTGGTCAGCAGCCCCAGCAAGGATCCGACGGCCAGCAAAACGATGGGACGTCCCACCGCCGCGCGCATGACGTGTCGCACCCGCGCGCCCAGCGCCACGCGAACGGGAAGACAAAGGGACAGATCTTTCGGCGTCGAAGCAAGAGAGCGAATAGCGCAGACTGCCCCTTTCTGCTCCTTCGCTAAATGTCTGGCGGCTTTGCAGTTTCGGATTGCCTCGCACAATTCGTCTTCTTAACCTGAATGGCTTCCTCATTTTGCGAAGCGCGGAAACACGCATGAAAAAAGGGACCAAGACTGTACTTTGGATCGTGGTGGCCATGTTCGCCTGGTTTGCGGTGAACTCGTTCTCGGATAGTGGCTCCTCGGACCCGAACACGCGCGGTTTGGTGCAGGCCCTCGGAAGGGTGTTCGGAACAGTCTTTGCAGTGGCTGCTGCGGCGTTGGCGGTGGGGTTGGTGCTTGCGGGGCGTGCCCGCGCTGCAGCCAAGAATCAGGACGGAGCTCAGCACAGCGGCCGCGAAGAGCCCGACGATCCCAGCGTAGCCGCGAAGCACGGACCATTTTGGGGAATTGCCCTTGGCGCAGCTGCGGTTGGGCTCTTTGCCGGGCTTTGGTCATTCTTGGCCCTTTTTTCCGGCCCAATGTTCGGGCTAGTCATGCCACTAATCATCCTGCTCGCTGGAGGATTCTTCTTCGGGCTTTCCTCGCACCGCCGACCGTGGCTTGTTTCGATTTGCTTGATTGTTCCCGCCGCCTTTCCTTGGCTTGTCGCCATAGTGGCTGAT
Organism: Verrucomicrobiota bacterium; assembly: GCA_031370675.1. Classification (GTDB taxonomy): domain Bacteria; phylum Verrucomicrobiota; class Verrucomicrobiia; order Chthoniobacterales; family SZAS-18; genus SZAS-18. The sequence continues at coordinate 2,829 of JANMQT010000248.1, read as the reverse complement.
GGTGAGAGTCCGGGATTCGTTCTGATCTTAATTGGAGCAGTTGTCGCCGCGCCGCTGATCGGAGTTGGGCTGGCGTTTGTGCGCGCACGATTCGGCCCCCCCGGGCCGCCTATTCCTGTCATTTCCGAGAGAGCTGCCATCGTCGTTGCGATCATTGGAGTCATCATCTCCGCCGTGATCTCGCTGCTTTTCAATTTTGGATTGGTCCCGCCTGACGCGGCGCAAGCCTTGAGCCTGACCGGCACGATTTTGCAACCTGGCGGCCTTCTTGTTTTCTTCTTCGCGTTCCTCATGAGCGGGCCCTGGCCGCCAGATTCCGGCAAACCCAAGAAAGCTGCCATCGTTGTTGCGATCATTGGAGTCATCATCTCCGCGGTGATCTTGCTGAATCTCAATCTACGAGTTCTCCTCCCTGACGTGGCGCAAGCCTTGTTCCTGACCAGCACGATTTCAGAAGCTGGCGGCCTTCTTATTTTCTTCTTCGCGCTGCTCAGGAGGGGGCCCGGATCTCCTAATCTCGACGAACGCGTAAGAACTACGATAGTTGTTGCGATCGTTGGAGTCATCATCTCCGCGGTGATCACGCAGATTTTCAATTCTGAATTGCTCCCGCAGGATTCGATGAACGCCCCAATGGTGCGCCGCGCGTTGAGTCTGATCCGCACGATTTCAAGTGCGGGCGGCCTTCTTATTTTCTTCTTCGCGCTTCGCCGGAGGCAAGAGCAGGTCGGAAAGTAAAGGGGGGCAGGGCCACCGTGACCGAATGCGTTGCCGCGCTCCCCGCGGAGCGCCGTGACGCGTTGAAGTGGGCTCGTCGGAAAAGAGCGACTCTGAATGCTACTCTTCGCGCATGAGTTTGGATGGGTCGACCGCGCGCGCGCGCAGCGCCGGAATGGCAGACGCACGGGCGTGGCAAAGACCGTCCGCCGCCCCAGTCCGTTCGCTTCGGACCCCGTAGCGGGGCTTGCGCACGTTGCCATCTTAAGGCTTGATCGACATTCCATCGGCTTACAATCGCCAAGGGGCTGCCGACCGGCTGAAGTCGTCGTGCAGACGTCGAGAAATTCCCGTCCAATCACCTATGGAACCTCCTCCTCCACTGCCTCCGCCGGGTCGGCCACGCTGGCAAATCTGGCTCGCTGGAAATCTCGTGATGAATGTGGCGATGGCTGCGATCTGTGGTCTGGCCATCGCGCTCGACAGCGTCAATCACGCGATCAGCAGCGTGACCTATCCGAGCCTCCTTCTTTTGCCCATGCTCGGTGGATTGGTGGCTGCCTTTTTCTGGCGCTCGCTCCAGCCGACGTTTGGGCAGGTTGCGCTGCAATCGTTGTACGCCACGCTCGTCGGACTCTTGGGCTCCATCATCATCTTTCGCGAAGGCGCATTCTGCCTCTTTCTCGCCTCGCCGTTGTTTTACGGCCTCATCTTGGCCGGAGCCTCCATCGGGCGGGTTTGGTTTCGGCAGGATGCATCGAAACTGCGCATTTGCGTTTTACCCCTGCTCGCTGTGCTGGTGGCTGGGGAGCCAGCGTGGCGAACGGACTCGGAGGCGGTGGTAGCGGACGAAATCGTAATCCGAGCCTCACCCGAGCGCGTTTGGCAGGCCGTGACTTCCTTCCCGGAGATCCCGGCTGCCGCGGATTTCTGGCTGTTTCGACTGGGGTTGCCCTATCCCATGGCAACGACGTCCGCCGGCGATTTCGTCGGTGCAGATCGCCGCTGCATTTTCAGCCGTGGGGCCGTGTTCGTGGAGACCGTGGCGGAGATTGTACCGCGCGAGAAACTGACCTTCGAGATTGTGGGCCTGCCACCCGACCCCGAGCTGATCGGGCACCTGACCCCACATCGCGGACAGTTTTTGCTCCACGACAATTGCGACGGCACCACCACTCTCACCGGCACCACGTGGTACACGCTTCACGTCCGGCCGCTGTGGTATTTCGACGCGTCGACGCGACACATCTTTCGCGCCGTTCATCTTCGGGTGATGGAGGACGTGCGGCGACGCGCGGAATCCTAATGGTCTTCCACTGGGTAGTCCGGCACGTTCGCTGGCTCGCGCGCGTCTCGGGATTTGCCCACTTGTTCGACGCGTGGTTGCTGGGATGGAGCTGCGTTTTTCACCGGCAGCGCATCTCGGCCATGGAGGCGCTCGAGGCCGTGGCGAAGCAAACCCCCGGATTGCAGCTCGGGGTGCACCGATTTGGTGGAACCGCATTTGTGGTGGCGGGCCGAGAAGTTGGACACATTCATGGCAACGGTCTGCTGGATGTGCGACTCGGCATCGCCCGCGCCGCTGAATATATCGCGGCGGGACGCGCGATACCGCATCATGTGTTTCCGAGCTCAGGCTGGGTGAGCTTCCAAATCGAATCAGCGCAGGATGCTGCACCTGCGCTCAAAATCCTGCACGAAGCGATCAACCGGATTCAAATTCCGGATAAAAATGCATAGAGGCAGCTATCGTGCAGTCGAATTGTATGACCAACAAGGCTCGCCGTACGAGAGCGAATGCGAGGGTTACTCTTCCCGCATGAGTTTGGATGGGTCGACCGCGAGCGCGCGCAGCGCCGGAATCGCAGACGCTGCAATGCCTAAGAGGATCATGGTTAGCACGGCGCCGAGCACGACGACGGGATCGCGCGGGTCGGCCTGATCGACAATTTGCGACATGGGCCAGCGGGCGAAGAGGGTGGTCAGCAGCCCAAGCAAAGATCCGACGGCCAGCAAGACGATGGGGCGGCCCACCGCCGCTCGCATGACGTGTTTCGCCCGCGCGCCCAATGCCACGCGGATGCCGATCTCCTTCATCCGGCGACTCACGTT
>JANMQT010000213.1:0-1575 GCA_031370675.1 Verrucomicrobiota bacterium | reverse complement strand
CCGCGCGGCTGGCGCGAAGATTACGCGGTTGGAAGCAGGAAAACATGCGGCGGCTGGCGGCGGTAGTCGGCCGGCACGGGAGGGAGGACCCGGAGTTTGCGCGCTTCTACCTCACGCAATGCATTCGCTATGACTTGGGCGTGGCGGAGAAGCGCGCGCTTGGCGAGTATGGCCGGCTGTTGCGCAAGCACGGGCTGATCGAGCGGGCGCCGGGTAAGCTGCGCTGGATCTAATGGAGACCTGCGGCCGAATGGCGCGCAGGGTGATCCGTTGTAACCGACCTCGCTGAGGCCGGGGCGAACGAGATGTCGACTCGCGAATCCACTTTCGAACCCGTGGGGATCGTTTTCACCCCGGCCTCAGCGAGGCCGGCTACAAGAACTTCCGGACACGACTAGTAACGATAGATGATCCGAAGTGCCCCACTGTCGGGATTGCAACCTCGACACATCCCGAACTAGTCTGCAGCCATGCCCATCGCGCACGATTTGAGCAAAGGCCGCATTCTCGTCACCGGCGGGGCCGGCTTTATCGGCTCGGCCCTGATCTGGGCCCTCAATCGACGTGGCCTCGACCAAATCCTGGTGGCCGATTTTCTCGGCGACGACGAAAAATGGAAGAATCTCACCCCGTTGCGCTTCGGTGATTATTTGGAGGCCGATGAATTGATCGACCGCGTCGAAGATGACTGCCCGACGCTGGCCAGCATCAAGACCGTCTTTCATCTCGGCGCGTGCTCATCGACGACCGAAAAGAACGCCGCCTACCTGATCGACAACAATTACAACTACACGAAACTTCTAGCCGATTGGGCGTTGCGACGCGGCGCCCGCTTCGTCTATGCGTCCTCTGCGGCGACTTACGGCGACGGCCGGCGGGGGATGGACGACCGCGATGAATCCACGCTCGGCGCGCTCCGCCCGCTGAACATGTACGGCTACTCGAAGCACCTGTTTGATCTCCACGCTCAGCGCCGCAAAATCCTGCACCGCATTACCGGACTGAAGTATTTCAATGTCTTCGGCCCCAACGAGTCACACAAAGGCGATATGCGCTCGCTCGTGCACAAGGCCTATGGCCAAATTGTCGAAACCGGCCGCGTCCAACTCTTCAAGAGCTACCGACCCGATTACCGCGATGGCGAACAGAAGCGCGATTTTCTTTACGTGAAGGACGCCGTCGCGATGACACTCGCGCTGGCGGAGAATCCGGCGGCGACGGGACTTTTCAATGTCGGGTCGGGCGTCGCCAGCACCTGGCTTCAGCTCACCGATGCGATTTTCAAGGCGCTTGGCAAACCGCCCGAAGTTGAATTCATCGAGATGCCCGAGGTGCTGCGCGGAAAATATCAATATTTCACGCAAGCCGACGTTGCTAAAATGCGGGGCGCGGCTCCCGGGCTGCCCGCGGGGTCCCCGCTCGCCGAAAGTGTCACGGACTACGTCACGAACTACCTCGCGACCGGAGAATATCTGGGCGACGAAACCGCCGCAAAATAATTCTGCGAGGCGAGAAAGATCGGGTCAAGACGGGTGCTGCTTTGGGCATTGCGCAAGTAAAATGTGACCTGTTCGC
>JANMQT010000343.1:0-4639 GCA_031370675.1 Verrucomicrobiota bacterium | reverse complement strand
TGCGACCGCATCGGCGATGGCCATGTTCGCGCCCTGGCCGCCAGCGGGGCTGACCGGGTGCAGGGCGTCGCCAATCAGCACCGCACCGGGCGCACCGTAGCGCGCGGCGTGGCCCCAGCGACGGCCGATCCTGGTGAACTTCCCGGGAAATTCGACGGCGTGGAGGTCTGCCGGCGCGCTTGCCGCCCGGGCGAGCATGGATTTCCACGCGGCGCTCAGGGCGGCCGTATCCGCAACGCGGTCCGCTTGGACGACGGCAACGGTTCCCGACCAGGGCCCGGGCACCGGGACAAATCCGACCGCAACGAGTCCGGAATGATCGTCGCTCGGCGGAATCAGGATGTGGGCGACGTCGCGGGCCCAACTCGCGGGCCAGGGCAGCCCGCAGACAAAGAAATCAACCGGAAATGGCAGGAGTGAAATTTCAATCCCGCAGGCATCGCGGACGTGCGAGTCCGTGCCATCATCACCGACCGTCAAACCGGCGGAAATCGAAATCGTCTCGCCGCTTTGGCGGTCGCGCGCCTCGACGCCACGGATCGCACCCGCATCGGAGATCAGCGAAACGACTTCCACTCCGCGCCGCACTTGCGCCTGACAATGCGCCAGCAGCGATTCGCGGGTCTGATTTGGATTTTCGAAATACGGTTGGACGCCAGCGGTCCGCAAGTTTGCGCGCGTAATGGCCGACCGCAGTCGACCGCGAAAATCGACGTCAATTCCGCCGACGGGTTGGAATGAATCCCGTTCCCAATCGGCGCGGTCCCGCAAACCAAAGAGCGTCTGGACGGCTGCGGGCCAGAGCACCTCCGGTCGCAGGAAGGGCGGGGGACCGGCGCTGCGCTCGACGACGAGCACGCGCTTTCCGGCGCGGGTGAGAAGTTCCGCGAGTACCACGCCGCCGATGCCACCGCCGACGACGAGAATGTCGGTCTCCAGGTTCACGCTCCAGATTTTCCGTTTGCCGGCACCTCTCCGGCCAGACCCAAGCGTGACGCGTCGGCGCGCAGGGCGTCGATGACACGCTCGATCACGGTCTCGAGCGGCAGCCCCAGCTCCGCCGCTCCGCGGACGATGTCCTCGCGATTCACGGCGCGCGCAAAAGCCTTGTCCTTCATTTTCTTCCGCACCGACGCGACATCCACATCGAGCACGCTCTTGCTTGGTCGGACGCGCGCGACCGCGGTGACAAAGCCGCTGAGTTCATCCACGGCGTAGAGCGTTTTCTCAAGCGGCGTCTCGCGGGTGACGCTGGCGTAATCGGCGTGGGAGAGAATCGCGCGACAGACCTCGTCGCTCCAGCCCTGCGCACGGAGCCAGGCGACCCCCACGAAAGGATGTCCCTCGGTGGGATTGTGTTCATTGTTGGGATGGCGCTCGTAATCCATGTCGTGGAGCAATCCCACGGCCTCCCAGAGGTCGACCTGAGCGCCTTCGAGCGCCGCGAAGTGTCTGAGTGAATCCGAGACCGCGTAGCAGTGACGGCGCAGGCTGTCGGACTGGACCCAATCGTGAAGAATTTGTGTGGCGTCGGAGGTGAGGCTCATGCGGAGGCCAGCAGCATGAATTTTTCCCGGGGAATTGTCGATGGCGGGTGCAGCGGTAATTTGCGCGACCGGCCCGGCGGGCAACTTTCGCAAAGTCCGCCCTTTCCGAGCGGCAGGTTGCTGTTCATCCTCCACGGCCTATGGCCGCGACCCAGACCGCACCGTCGAAATACCGCACCGCACCCGACCCCAAGCTGACGGGGATGCCACCCGGGGTGCCCTACATCATCGGTAACGAGGCTGCGGAGCGCTTCAGCTTCTACGGGATGCGCTCCATCCTGATTGTCTTCATGACCCAATACCTCGTCACGCGCTCCGGCGTGGCGGACCACATGAGCGACGCGGAGGCGCGCGCAAATTTTTCCTATTTTGTTTCCGCCGTTTATTTCCTGCCCATTCTCGGCGCCATCCTCGCCGAGGGATTCATCGGGAAATACAAGACGATCTTCCTCCTCTCGATTGTCTATTGCTTCGGGCATTTTGCGCTGGCCCTCGATGACACGCGGATGGGCCTGCTGATCGGTCTCGGATTGATCAGCCTCGGGGCGGGAGGGATCAAGCCCTGCGTCTCCGCGAACGTCGGCGATCAGTTCGGCGATTCGAACAAGCACCTGCTCTCGAAGGTTTTTGGCTGGTTTTATTTCTCCATCAATGCGGGCTCGTTTCTGTCGACCATACTTTGTCCACTGCTCTTGAATGATCCTCGTTTTGGTCCGCGCTGGGCCTTTGGCCTTCCGGGTGTCGCCATGGTGATCGCGACGGTCTTCTTCTGGCTCGGCCGCAAGCGCTTTGTCCACATCCCGCCCGGCGGCATGGGCTTCGCCCGGCAGTTGTTCAGCAAGGAAGGTCTCGGCGCGCTGGGACGCATCGCGATCGTCTACATCTTTGTCGCGGTTTTTTGGTCGCTCTGGGACCAGAGCAGCGGTGGTGCCTGGACCCTGCAGGCGAAGCACATGGACCTGAAGTTTTTCGGGATCACGCTTCTGCCAGAGCAGGTGCAGGTGGCTAATCCGATCCTGATTCTGCTCTTCATCCCGTTCGTAAATTATCTTCTCTATCCGGTCATGGGCCGGTTCTTCGAGGTCACGCCGCTGCGCAAGATCGGCATCGGCTTGTTCCTGACGGCGATCAGCTATCTGCCCATCGCCTACGTGCAGCACCTGATCGACGGGGGCGGTCACCCGACGGTTTGGTGGCAGTTCTTCGCCTACATCATCCTGACGCTGGGCGAGGCGATGGTCTCGATCACCGGGCTGGAGTTTTCGTATACGCAGGCGCCGAACAAAATGAAGAGCGCGGTGATGGCCATGTGGCTCTTCACAGTCTCGCTCGGCAATTTCTTCACCGGGCAGCTCAATACCTTCATCCTCAACCCGGATGGCACGACGAAGATGAGTGATTTCTACTACTATCTTTTCTTCGCGGGATTGATGTTCCTGACCGCGATCGTCTTCGTTATCGTGGCGCAGTTCTACCGCGGCAAGACGTATATCCAGCACAGCGAGGGGGAGGAAGAGATTGAGGCCAGCGCCGTTTCGTCGGGCTGAACCGTCTCGGTGGTGAACTGGTTCATCCGCAATCCGGATGGCACAACCAAGCTCCCGGGCGCCAGCTACCACCTGTTCTTTGTGGGCTTGATGGTGATCACGACGAGCATCTACGTGTTCTACGCCATGCGCTTCAAGGAGCGCAGATTTTTGCAAGATGCGCCGGCTTGATCTGCGCAAAGGCGGTTGCGAGTGTCCTGCAAGCAGCGATTAATCCGCCCCTACCATGAAGAGCCGAACGATTCTTTGCCTGGCCGCCGCTACCGCCAGTTTCCTCACCCCGCCGGTCGTCTTCGCGGAGGCGCCGTACTCCTTCCAGGCCACCCCCGGCAAGCTGCCGAAGGACATCGTACCGCGGAACTACCGCGTGCGCATCGAGCCTGACGTGAAAGCGCTGACGATCCGCGGCTCGGTCACCGTCGGATTGGACGTGCTCAAGCCGACGCGGCGCATTGTGCTGAACGCGCACGAGCTCGTCATCACCAAGGCGATGCTCCTGTACGGAGAGAATCGCGTGCTGAAGCCGGTGATCGACGCCAAGGAGCAGACCGTTACGTTTGAGCTTCCGTACGAACTCAAGCCCGGCAAGTGCGAGCTCGCGCTCGACTTCACCGGCAAGATCAACAAGCAGCCGCAGGGGCTCTACTACGACCGCTACCAGACAACATCCGGGGAGAAAACGATGCTGGCGACCCAGATGGAGGCGGTCGACGCCCGGCGAATGTTTCCGTGCTGGGATGAGCCGGCCTTTCGCGCGACCTTCGAGCTGACGGCGGTGCTTCCGGAAAAGTGGCTGGCGATGTCGAACATGCCGATCGAGCGCGAGCGCGTGCTGCCGGGCACAGGCAGCAAGCAGGTGTCGTTCATGCGCACGCCGTCCATGGTGAGCTATCTCGTGGTCCTGGCGGCGGGCGAACTGGAGGCGCTGGAGGACGAGGTGGACGGCGTCAAGTTGCGCATCCTCTGCACCGAGGGAAAGAAGGAGTCCGCGCGCTACGCGATGGAGTCGACCAAGAAAATCCTGCGCTACTACAACGACTATTTCGGGGTGAAATATCCGCTGCCGAAGCTCGACCAGCTTGCCACGCCCGGCGGGTTCGGCGGCGCCATGGAGAATTGGGGTGGCATCATCTATAACGAGGGCGCGCTGCTGTTCGATCCCAAAAACAGTTCCGAGAACACCCGCGAGCGCGTCTTTGCCGTCATCGCGCACGAGGTGGCCCATCAGTGGTTTGGTGATCTCGTGACCATGGCCTGGTGGGACAACCTCTGGCTCAATGAGGGTTTCGCGAGTTGGATGGGGACAAAGGTTTCCGACCATCTCAATCCCACCTGGCAGGTTTGGCTGCGCGCGGACCGCGCCAAGGAGGAGGTGATGCCGCTCGATGCGCGCAAGGGCACCCATCCGATCCAGCAGGCCGTCCGCACCGAGGTGGAGGCGAACCGCGCGTTCGACGCGATCACCTATGTGAAGGGTCAGTCGTTTCTGCGCATGCTCGAAGTCTATCTCGGTGAAGAAGGGTTTCGCAATGGCATGCGCATCTA
>JANMQT010000183.1:0-4466 GCA_031370675.1 Verrucomicrobiota bacterium | reverse complement strand
AGAGAACCGAATGCCGAATGCCGAATGGCGAAGATTGTTAACCGCAAAGAACGCAGAGAGCCCGGAGAACAGAAGGAACCACGAATGAACACGAATTAACACGAAGGGACTGATCTGGGTTAACCGCAGATTTACGCAGATAAACGCAGATTTTTCTTAACCGCAAACAACGCAGAGAATTCAGAGAACAGACCTAATGGAAACTTTTATGATCTCTGTGTTCTCTGCGGTGAATCCCATCTTCTGATTTTCTGTCCTTTGCCGCCTTCATCTCCCGACTCAGTCGCCGCTACCCATGCGCGGCCTGACCGGCTGTCTCCGCCCGCGCCGCGGGCTGCGGCTGTCCTCTGTTCTCGTTTCAGACAAGATCCGCGAAGGCCCGCTCGGTGCGGCGGAAGTACCAGATGCCGCTGGCGAGCAACGCCACCACCAACGCGACCGACAGCGCGAAGCTCGCGGGGTCCAAAGTAAATTTTCCGCCGAGCAACGCCCAGCGGAAACCGTCGATCACTCCGACCATCGGATTCAGGTTGTACCAGAAACGCCAGCGCTCCGGGATGATCGCGCTGCTGAAAAAGACCGGCGAGAGATACAATCCGAACTGCACGAGGAACGGCACCACGAAACGGAAGTCGCGGTACTTCACGTTCAGGGCCGTGATCCACAACCCTGCCCCGAGCGCGGCCGCGAACGCCATGAGGATGAAGAGGGGAAGCGTGACGATGCGCCAGTCGGGCAGGAATTGATACCAGACCATGAGCGCGACGAGCACGAGGCCGGCGATGCAGAAATCGATGAAGCTCGTGATGACCGCGGCCGCCGGCACGATCAGGCGCGGGAAGTAGACCTTGGTGATGAGTTGGGCGTTGCTCAGCACGGACTGGCCGGCGTTGGAGAGGGCCGACGAGAAAAACTGCCACGGCAGCATGCCGACGTAGATCAGGATTGGGTAGGGGACGCCGCCGTCGGGCAGCTTCGCGAGGCGGCCAAAGATAATGGTGCCGACCACCATGGTCGCGACCGGCTGGAGGATGGCCCAGGCAATGCCGAGGACGGTCTGTTTGTAGCGGACGAGCACGTCGCGCCAGGCGAGAAAGTAAAACAGTTCGCGGTAGCGCCAGAGATCGCGCCAGTAGCGGGCGGAGGCGTGGCCGGCCTCGATGACGAGATCAAATTCGGCGGGCTTGGAAGCTGGATCGCTCAACTTGGGATGCTGCCGCCCTTGGTCACGCCCGGGGAGCGGACACCGGGTCACAGTCGGCGCGGTCCCGGGATGTCCGCCCCGGGCCGGCCGCACGGACGTGGCGGAATAGAAAACCCCTATCCGTCAGGAGCGAGCGTGCAAGGTCAAAGTGCGGTTCGGTCTGAAGCGCCGCCGGCGACCATGCTGAGCCAAAGGCTGTGCGATGGACCCTGTACATTGAGGAAAGGATTCGAACCTTTGGAAGGCTTTAGCACCCTCACGCGGGCACCTCATGCCAGAGGGGGGCGAAAATTGCCGGGGCGCCCCCCAGGCAAATATCGGTGGTGGCCAGTTTTTCTTTTTTTGGTTACGATTCGCTTCAAACCAACAAAGCGTTCAAACCGTCCTTTGAATCCGCATGGCATTCAATCCACCACGCGATTCGTCGGAGAGCGCTTGTCACAGCACTCGGCTCGGCCTCCCTTGTCGAGCGTTTCCACCCAACCACAAGACCCAACCACAAGAGATCCAAGAAAGAGCTAATTATGAATCGTTTATTCACCATTTTGGTGGCAGTCGTCGCGACCCAGATGTTCACGGGCGCGGCCTTCGGAAAAGATGAGAAACCCGTCGCGACCCTGACGCTTTCCGAGGGCCAGGTAGGCCTCGGCATCGGCTGGAGCTGGGGCAAGGGCACGCTGAAATTCAAAGGCAAGTCGTACGCGTTCAAAGTCGAGGGGCTTTCCATCGGAGATGTTGGCATCACGAAGGCCAGAGCCACCGGCAACGTGTTCAAGCTGACGAATCTGACGGACTTTAACGGCACCTACGCCTCGGGCGCCGCCGAAGCGACCCTGGCGCGCGGCGCTGGAGCCACCGCCATGAAAAATGAGCATGGCGTGGTGATCTACCTGTACCCAAAGACGAAAGGTCTGAACCTCAAGCACGCCGGAGAGGGCGTGAAGTTTACCCTGCTGAAATAGCCGCCGGCAAACGCCGGGTTTCGGAAAGACTCGCCCTGATTGGATCGATGCCGCGAAAATGCGCCCACGCCTCACGCTCCGATAAACCACGTCGATCTTCGTGAATTCAGGTCACCCCACGCCGGCGATCGGCCCAGGTCCGATCGCCGCGCGCTGGGGAGCATCGCGGCGGAATGAGGCGCCGCGACCCTTTGGACGGCATAGTGGATTGGACCCGCTTCCCTCGAGCGGAACTTCGACCGCGCCGGGAGCATCAGGGATTTGCCGCTTTCTCCTCGTCCAGCGCAAAGTCGCGGCAATGGTTGAGGTAGGCTGCCTCGTGGGCGCCCACCAACTCGGTGACTCCATGCCAGAGCCACGAGGGTGCGTTTAGACCTCGGGTGTGCCTTCGTTTCAGGGCACGCGACCACGATGAGCGTTCTGCCTTTTGCAGTTGACGCCCGTGAGCCTGGCCCACCACGCCCGCCAACAACCCCGCGGTCAAAATCGCTTCCTCCCGCGTCAGGCCGACAAACTCAAATTTCAGATCCTGTGGTCTCAACTCGCGTACGACGACTGACTGCAGGCCCAACTTGGCCGCGTCCATGCGGTCGCCTAAAAACGGAGAAAGACTCCGCGCCCCCATGACGACGCGCTCGGCATTATCCGACGGCATCCGGCCGCTGTTGAAGCTGGGGGCCAGGGCCTTGGTCGCTTCCTTCACGTCCATGAGCCGATGCTTGCGATCGCGTTTCCTCCCGATTTCCATCAGGACCGCATAACGAACTCGGCCCAGCGAACTGCAGCCTTTCATCCAATAGGCGGCATCGAGCAGTTTGACGTGCGTGTCGTCATCTTCGATCCCCAAGCTTCGGTGGAGCCGAGGTTTCGTCGAGGCCGAAAACAAATTTTCCAAGTCCGACTTTTCTTGATCCGTCAACGGCCAGAATTTTCGCCCGAGGGGAATGCGGGGTTTCACATCTTCAATCCGTTCAGCAGCCAGATGCCGCCATTTTCGGTTGAGCGAGCTCCGCATTACTTTCCGGACCGGCGCGAGTTGGGTGGGAACAACCTTCGGTTTCTTTCCGTTCAGACCCACGAGGTAGTTTTCAATCAACGCCTCGACCATCAGGGCGGTGGTGGTTCCCGGCAGGTCCGAGCTTCGAGACGCCATGGCGAGGGACAGCGCGAGCCGAAGCAAATCGTGGGCGGGATTGCCAATGACGGTCTGATCGAGATCACGAATCTGGATTTCCACGTTGCCTTCCGCGTCGGCCACCGGTCCGAGGTTGCCAATGTGGCAATCGCCGCAGATCCACAGCGGCGGGCCGGTGGGGATGGATTTGAGCGCAGCTTCGCTGCCGAGCCAGGCGTAGAACCGGTCCGTGCTGCCGCGCACGTAGGCGTGCGCGGACTCCGCCATCTTTATCCGTCGCCGCTGCTGCAGGAAAAGCTTTCGGGCGTCGGGAGCAATGTGTGATTTGGACATGCTGGGGAGATTTGCCAGTCGGGCTCGGACCGTTTCATGGGCCCATCGCGCCGGGTTGACGCTCGGTGCGGCCATTCCGCGGCTTGCGTCAGCGGGAGGACCGCCCTTCGAGCCATGCGGTGAGGAGAGGATTCGAACCTCCGGAAGGCTTTAACACCTTCAACGCTTTAGCAAAGCGCCGCTTTCGACCACTCAGCCACCTCACCAGTGACGGACGGCGTCCTTAGACGCACCGAGCGGAACCGTTAAAGCGAGGCAGGGGCGGAGTCAATCGGAATGCCGAGGAGCAGAGTCGAGGGTCGAGGGTCAGAGGCTGATGCCGAGGCGCTGAGTTTGGGAGGACAGATGACGGAGGACAGCCGGAGCCCGCGGGGCGGGCGGAGACAGCCGATCAGGCCGCGCATGGGTAGCGGCGCCTGAGTCGGGAAACGAAGGCGGCAAAGGACAGAGGAACGTAGAGAATGCCGAACGCCGAAGTGGGGATTGGCGGAGTCGAAGGCCGAAGGTCAAAAGCGAGAGGACGGAGGACAGGACAGACGAAGACGGGGAGTCAGAGGGCGGAGGACGGAAGAAGGAGGACAGACCGATGAAAGGACGGAGGACAGATGACGGAGAACAGGGGGAATGCCGGATGGCGTGGTTCGAGGATCAAAATCCGTAATGCGCAACCCGCAGTCCGAAATCGCCAATCGGCCTCCCGGCGTTGCGCGGGAGACCGAGATCACGAAGAGTGACGCACATGCTGACGGAACACGAAGCGCTCGAAAAGATTCTCGCGGCGGTGCGACCGCTGGCGGTCGAGTCGCTGACGCTGCGTGGCGCGGTGGGACGC
>JANMQT010000175.1:0-12372 GCA_031370675.1 Verrucomicrobiota bacterium | reverse complement strand
GTGAAGGCGTTGGTTTGGGCGGCTCTGGCGGTTCCGAATGGCTACCGGCAGATCGAACAATGGGATCCGGCGTCGGGCGAGGCCGCGGCAGGCGGAATCGAGTATCCGGTGTTGCCGAAGCCGGCGGCGTTTTTGTGCGCGAACGGCGCGTGCTCATTGCCGCTCGAGACCCCCGAGGCTTTAAGGGCGCGGGTGGAGAAATGGGTCGGCAAGTCGAGGTAGGGACGACTTCCCCGGTCGTCCAAACCTTGCGAGAATGATCAAACCTCAGAACTGATTGTCAGCCGACAGGCACCCGCTTTCCAGGCAGTTTGGGACGACCCGGGACGGTCGTCCCTACCTATTGCCACCACGCCTACGCGGCGTCGGCGTCCTGCTTCTTGCGGAGCAGCGGGGCGGCCTTGCCCAGCACCGCGGCGCGATTGATCGTCACTGACTCCACATCGCCGCGGCTCGGAATATCGTACATCACGTCGAGCATCAGGCGCTCGAGCAGCGAGCGCAGCGCGCGTGCGCCCGTCCCTTTCGTCAGGGCCTGCTGTGCCAGCGCGCGGACCGCCTCGCGCGTGACGTTCAGGCCGACGCCCTCGATCGAGAAAAGTTTTGCGTATTGCTTCACCATCGCGTTCTTCGGCTCGGTGAGGATTTGCACCAGCTCGTCCTCGGTCAGCGCCGTGAGCGATGCCGCCACCGGCAGGCGGCCGACAAATTCTGGAATCATCCCGAAAGCGAGAAGATCCTCCGGTTCGACCACGAAACCCGGCTCATTCGGCATCTGGCCAGGGCCTTCCGCGGTCGTGCTGCCGAAGCCCATCGTCTTCCGGCCGAGACGGCGCTGGATGATCTTTTCGAGGCCCACGAACGCGCCGCCGCAGATAAACAGGATCTTTTCCGTGTTCACCTGGATGTATTCCTGGTGCGGATGCTTGCGGCCGCCCTGCGGCGGGACATTGCAGACGCTGCCCTCGAGAATTTTCAGCAGCGCCTGCTGCACTCCCTCGCCCGACACGTCGCGCGTAATGCTGACGTTGTCGGTTTTGCGGCCGATCTTGTCGATCTCGTCGATGTAAACGATTCCGACTTCGGCGCGTTTGACGTCGTAATCGGCGCTCTGCAAAAGGCGCAGAATGATGTTCTCCACGTCCTCGCCGACATAGCCGGCCTCGGTGAGGGTGGTCGCATCCGCGATGCAGAAGGGCACCTCGAGGACGCGGGCCATGGTACGGGCCAGCAGAGTCTTGCCGGAACCGGTGGGGCCGAGCAGGAGGATGTTGCTTTTCTCGATCTCGACTTCCGCGAGCGGGTCGAGCGGGAGCGTGGCCTTGGCGGCGTTCTCGTTTGCGAGCGTGATGCGCTTGTAATGGTTGTGAACCGCGACCGAGAGCACCTTCTTCGCGAGTTCCTGGCCGATCACATAACGGTCGAGCTCGGCCTTGATCTCCGAGGGCTTGGGCACGCGCAGAAGGGGCACCGCACTGCTCTTGCGGGATTCCTCGCTCAGTTCCTTGTCGAGGATGTTCTTGCAGACCGTGATACAGCTATCGCAGATGTACACGCCGGGTCCAGCGACGAGCTTGCGCACTTCCGCGTGGCTCTTGCCACAGAAGGAGCACATCGTGAGATTGGTCGCGCGAGCCATGTCGAAGCGGTGAGGCCGGGATTAAACCCCGAATTTCCCCTCCATAAAAGCAGGAAACGTGACAGCCGGCGGAAGTTTTCGCGCTTCGCCGGCCGGCCGGCTACTCTGGTTTGGAGGAAGGGGGGGCCGGCAAAGTCACCGGACCGGCCGGCGGAAGCAACTCGGGACGTCCCTCCGGACCCAGTTGTTTGCGGGATTCGACCACGATGTCCACGAGACCGTAACTCTTGGCCTCCTCGGCGGTCATGTAGTAGTCGCGATCCGAGTCGCCCTTCACCTGTTCGTCCGTCTTGCCGGTGTGACGCGCGAGGATGTGGATCAGCCGCTTCTTCAGCTTGTACATGAACTCCACGGTGCGCTCCACGTCGCTGGCGGTGCCTTGGGCGCCGCCGGAGACCTGGTGGATCATGATGTCGGAGTTCGGCAGGGCAAACCGCTTACCCTTGGTGCCGGCGCAGAGCAGCACCGCGCCCATGCTGGCGGCCATGCCGATGCAATAGGTGACGACGTCGCAGGTCAAAAATTGGATCGTGTCATAGATCGCCAGGCCGGCCGTGACGGACCCGCCGGGGGAGTTGATGTAGATGTGGATGTCCTTCTTCGGATCCTCCATCTGCAGGAACAAGAGCTGCGCGATGACGGCATTTGCCACTTGATCGTCGATGGCGGTGCCGAGGAAGATAATCCGGTCTTTCAGCAACCGGGAGTAGATGTCGTAACTACGCTCGCCGCGACCGGTTTGCTCGATCACATACGGCATGTAGTAACTGGACTTCGGCTGGCTCGGCAACGGATCGGTCATTCGCATTTTGGAATCCTTTTCGGAAGTTCGATTCAGGCGCCCGCCGGGGGGTTTTCGGGCAGCGGTAGAACGGTAGCATTCGAGGTCAGGTAGGCAAGGGTCTTGCCGATCAGCACCTCCTCCTCGATCCCCGTCAACGCATCCCGATCGGCCAGATCCTTCTGCATCTTGTCGAAGGACGTACCATAGCGAACGGCCAGCGCGGTGACGCGTTCCTTCAGCTCGTTCTTGCTGACACGGATTCCTTCCTTTTCGGCGATGCGCGTGAGGATGAACGCGCCTTTCAAGCGCTCGTGCGCCGCGACCTGCGCGTTGTTCGCGATCTCCTTCTGGTTCTCGATGATCTTTTCGTCGGTCACGCCGCGTTCCTGATTTTGCCGCACGATGTCGGCGGCGATCCTCCGCACCTCGCCGCGCAGGAGGTTCGCCGGGAGGTCAAATTCCACACTGCGGTTCAGGTGCTCCAGGATCTGCCGGCGCTTGCCTTCCTCGATGAAGTCACGCTTTTGGTTTTCGACGTCGAGGCGGAGCAAATCGCGCAGTTCTGCGAGCGTTTTGCCGGGCGCCACCTTGGCGGCGAACTCGTCGTTCACCTCGGGCAGGACCTGTTTCTTGATTTCCCGCAGCTTGACGGTGTAATCGATCTTCTTCGCCGCCAGGCCGGGATCCGGAAAGTCGGCCGGCAGCTCGATGGAAAATTCCCGCGTCTCATCGGGATGCATGCCCACCACTGCTTCGCAGAATCCCGGCAGGAAATTTCCGGGGCCGAGCTTGATCCAGAAGCCCTCGCGGCCCTGCAATTCCTGGCCCACGTTCGTCGGGACCGCTTCGCCCACGGGCTGACCGTCCACTTTGCCCGCGACGTCGAGCACGCAGAAGTCGTCCAGCGCCAGCGCGCGGCCGGTGACCTCCTCGAAATCGGCCAGGCGCGCCCGCAGGCGTTCGATCGCCTCATCGAGTTCCTTTTCCTCAACCTTCATGTCCGGCGCGCGGACCTCGAGTTTGTTGTAGGAAGGCAGCTCAAACTCCGGCGCGGTCACGATCTTGGCCGTAAATGTAATGGGGCCATTCGCCTCCTGCTTCACGTCTTCCACGGCCTCGACCGTGAGCACGCGCAGCTTGTGTTCCTGGATCGCCTCGCGCACCCCGGCCGCCAGCAGGGCCTGGTTCAACTCGTCGGCGATCTTCTGCTTGAACTTTGCCTCCACGACCATCCGCGGCGCCTTGCCGGGGCGGTAGCCCGAGACCTGCGCGTGCAGCATGAAGTCGCGCACGATGCGGTCGCGCTCCTGGCCCACGCGGTCGGCGGGGAGTTCTATGTGCAGGGCGGAAATGCAGTTGGGCTGTTTTTCGAGGGTCGCGGTCATGGTGGGGAAAAGGGTCGGAAATCTAGCACGCGCGAGGCAAATGACGAGTCGCCCGCCGGCGCTTATGACGGACGAAAGGCGCGGGCGATTTGCGCATCGGAAAGGGTGACCGGCCCGACGGCGGCCACGGCGACGCGTCCGGCCCCGAAGAAGCAGTCGCGCGCGACGGCCTGGACCTCGGCGGCGGTCACCGCCGCAAGCTTGGCGCGGGCAAAATCCGGGTCCACCACGCGGTTGTAGGCGAGCAGCGTTTCACCGAGCCAGTTCATCTGGTTGGTCGTGCTCTCGAGGCCAAGCCGATGCTGTCCGACCAGATAGTCCTTGGCGCGCTGGAGTTCTTCACGCGTGATGCGTTTGGTGGCGATGTGGACGAGCTCACGGCGGATGAGTTCAAGCGTCTCGGCCAGTCGGTCCGCCTCGAGGCCCATGGTCAACGAAAACATCCCGGTCTCGTGCAATGTTTCGAGGTGCGTGTGGACGGAGTAGCAGAGACCGCGCTCCTCGCGCAGGCGCTGAAAGAGGCGGGAGCTCATGTTCTCGCCGAGGATTGCGCTGAGCACACGGACCGCGAATCGTCCCGCGTCGTGCCGCCCCGGGCCTGGGAAACCAATGGTCAGATGCACCTGCTCGACTTCCTGCCTTGCCACGCGCACCGCGACTTCCCGTTTGGCAGCGGCGCGCAGCCGGCGGAAGCGCGCCCGCGGGCCCCGACGCGTGCGTGCGAGTGCCGCGCGCAGACCGGCCAGGGCATCCCGGTGCGTGATCGGTCCAGCCAGGGTCAGTACCGTGTTGGCCGAGGCGTAGCCCGCGCGCCAGAATGCGGTCAGGTCCGCGCGGCGCAAGGCGGCCACGCTCTCGACGGTGCCGGTGAGCGGTCGCCCGACCGGATGGCGCGGCCAGAAGGTGGCGGTGAGAAGTTCGTCGGCGACCTGGGATGGCTGATCGCGTCCCATCAGGATTTCTTCGCGGATCACTCCGCGCTCCCGCTCGACCTCGTCGGGAGGCAGCGCGGAGTGCTGGTACATGTCGAGCAGGACGTCTGCGAGTCGCGGCAAATGGCGCGCCTCCGCCTTGGCGAAGAAGCAGGTGTGGTCATCGCTGGTGAACGCGTTCAGGTCGCCCCCCAGTCCCTCGACTTCGCGGGCGAGCGCCGAGGCCGACCGGCGGCGCGTGCCCTTAAAGAGCAGGTGCTCAAGGAAGTGCGCCGCGCCGTTGGTGCGGTCCGACTCGTGGCGGCCGCCGACCCCGGCCCAAATCCCGACGCTGACGCTTTCCATCGCGGGCATTTCGGCGGTGGCGACGCGGAGCCCGTTTTCAAGCCGGGAAAGGTGATAGGTCGCGAGCGGCATCGGGCCGGGATTCTAAGGCCGGTGCAGGGATGTGCAAAAAGTGGTTCGGGGTGCCGAAGAGATCACGCGCCGATGAGGGATCGACAAACACGAAACAAATTTTCCAAATTCTCCAAATTTACGAAATAGTTGGGGGCGAAGGTAGAGACGACCGTCCTCGGTCGTCTGTAACACGTAGGCACAATCGAAGCACGCACGGGACCCGCCCACGCCCCTTACGCGCGGTGCGCAAATTTTGGGATGACCGGAAGCGGTCGCCCTTGCATGTTGCCAACGCGCCCGGAGGTCGCGTTTCACCGAATCCGACGCGACCTTACGGAAACACGGCCCAGACTTCGACCAGGCGGTTGTTCCCGGTGGTTTCCTTGTTCAGGACCTCCGCGCCGCCCATGCCGACCGCGTACATGACATTCGCCACACCGCCCTTGTCACGCATCGTTGCCAGGACACTCTCGGCCCGATCGATCGACGTCTTCTCGTTGACCTTCGGATCACCCTTCTTGTCGGTGTAGCCAAGGATCACGAACACCAGCGTCGGATCTTCCGTGAGCTTCTTGATACCGGCTGATTGGATGGCATTCACCAGGATTTGCGCCTCCGCCTGGGGAAGCGTTTTGCGTCCCTCGGCAAACGGAACGATCAAAATGGCGCCCATGCCCCGCGCGCGATCGACCGACGAGTAGAGCTTGTTCTTTTGTTCCGGGCTCAGGTTCGGCATCTGATCGATGCGCTTGATGACGTCCTGCCGCGCCCGCTCGTTCTCGTTTTCGAGTTTGAAATTCGGCTTGTCGACGGCCCGGGCCGGTTCGGCGACGGCGGTGGACGCTCCCGGATCGGTGGGCGTCGTCGTCGTGCCCGGCTTGGGTGTCGGCGTGCCCCCGGTCACCGGCGGCGCCGGCGGCGCAGGACGGATAAAATTGTCGTAGACGAAATAACCTCCCGCCCCCAGCAGGGCCAGGATGATGATCATTGGAGCGAGTTTCAGGCGGCGGCGGCTCATGTCAGTGGGGTGGGATAATATTGCGTACTATGGGATGCAGCCGTCGATCTGAAAAACATCGAACGGCCCGGGATGGGCGATGGAGCAAGTCTGGCGGAATCGAATGGGCCCGGGCGGTTCTCGGTGATCTGGTGATGGTTGGGTTTGGGGAGAGGGAGGGAGGGGCCGCTCAGAGTTTTGGCTCCGAACGGCCCCTGTGTTACCCGGCGTGAACGTGAAATCAGTTATCCGTCATTGCCGATGGCCTGCGTCGGACACAAATCGAGTGCTTCCTGCGCCGCCTCCTCCTGATGGGGTCCGGACGGCTGGACCGCGAAATACACTTTGGTCTCGTCGGCGTTGTACTTCATCAGGGGTTGTGCCGTCGCGGGGCCGGCAATGTCGATACACGTGTGACAGGGAGTGCACGTCTCATCAACGTACCAACGCCCGGGGGCGTTTTCCGGATTGCGAAGGGACTTGTCGGCCATGGGTGGAGAGTTCCTGGACTCGTGGGAACGGGTGACGGGGACGTCCACTAGTTACAACAAAAATCCCCCACTGCTGACAAGCGCCAGATCGCAATTTCGCGCTTTATTTTCACCGCATCAGGGCTTCTTGGTCGGCAATATTGTGGGCGCGGGGATGGCCGGGGCCGGCTCGGGATTTCCGGTGGCGGGGGCGGCGGGCTTGTCGCCCGGTTTCGCTTTCAACATCAGCAGGCGATCGACCGCCGTGCCCTGGATCAATCCGCCCGTTTCCGGGCCCGGGGTCGGGAGGGGAGTCGCGGCGGGACTGGCAGCCGGCGCGGCCACGGGAAGATCATCGGGACGGGTTGGATCCAGCAACCGGAGCATGCGGTTGACCGAATCGGGCTGCAGGAACTCGTTCTTCTGCTGGGGCCTTTGCGGCGGAGCGTTCGGATCGCGTGGCCTGCCCGCTTCAAAGAAGTCGCGTGGCGTCGCGAGCGCCCCACCCGACACCGTGAGCAGGTCACCCACCACGACGCCGTCGCGGGGCGCAGCCACCTTCACGTCATCAACGCGATAGTAGGGACCCGTGCGTGGAGCCGCCTGGTTCGCGGTGAAGACATCGTTGTGATGCCGCAGGAACATGAGGGATTCGGTCGATGTAAACGGCCGCGAGCCGCGCCGGCCAAAGACGATCGTCTGGCCGCCGGTCTCATCCACCACGCGATCGCGGTCCACACCCCGCGAAACCGCCAGCGCCTCGCCATGGTGCGTGTGGAAGGTTCCGATCAAGCGCGGATTTGGCGCCGGCGTGAATCCCGCGTGACCGGGAACCGTGTCCGGCGTCATAAGCGAGAGCACGTGCATGCCGTTATGGCCGTCGGCCACCACCGCATAAATCGAGGCGGCGACGGTGCCGAGCTGGACGGCGCGCGTGTCGTTCATATGGCCGTCCGCATTGTACTTCATGTAAAGGCGCGGCCGGGTCGGGCGCTCCACGTCGATGATGGCGAGGCCCTCCTTGCCATTGGCGACATACGCGTAGGTGCGACCCACGTAGAAGCGCTGGGCGTCATTTAAGCGGACGGTGGCACGCGGGATTGGAATCGGACGGTTGGGATTCGAGACGTCAAAGACCTTGAAACCCTCCTCGTCGGTGACGAAGGCATAGTGGAACTGCACGTAAACTGCGCGCGGATTGCGCAGGAACGATCCGCGGTACTGACCGGCCAGGCGCGGGTGCAACGGATCGGCCACGTCCACCACAAACAAGCCCTGCGGACTCGTGATGTAAATCCTCTGGCCCGCGGCCCAGAGATTCGTCGCGCCGGTCAGCAGTCCCGCTCCGCCGCCGCCCTTGGGATCCGCCGCGCCCGGATTGAAGGTCGCATCCTTGTAGAGGAACTTGTTATCCGGATTGCCTTGGAAAAGCACGTTCGTGTTAATCACGACCAAGCCCTCGACCGTGTCGGTGCCGTAGATGTAGGCATAGAACGGCCGGATGGGCTGCTCCTCATTGACGGCCACGCCATTGACCATCACCGGCTTGCGGCTGGCGTCGATCGCGAGCGTGCTGGGCAGAACGACCGCGGTGGCGATGCCCTTCGTCTTCACGCGCATGTTCTGGCCGATCGGGGAATTCGGGCTCGAGGTGATGCGCTCGGAGAATCCCTTGTTGTCGATGTTCGCGATGTCGAACACCTCAAAGCCATGGTGCCCGTTGGCGGTGTAAAGGAATTCGTTGCGCACGACGATGTCCCGCGCGTCCGCATGGTGCTCGTAGGCTTCCTTGTACTCGCGATGATCCTTCTCCACGAAGTTCCGGAAATTATCGGGATAGGCCAGTTGCTGGAAGCGGCTGCCGAAGGGCGCCTGGGGCTCCTCGCGCTCGGTCCACGGGATGCCCCAGAGGCCGCCCTCGCCGGCGGCAAGCCAGAGGTAGCGACTGAGGAAATTAACCGTGCCCGTGCCGTAGCCGAGCAGCGAAGCCATCCACGCGTTGTTGCTTCCGTCCCTCGCCATGTGGCAATCGGTGCAGCCCTTGGTCGTGCCGACGGTGCTGGTGGTGTGGGCGAAATGCGGGTTGAAGGCCTGGCCGCTGTAGCCCTCCCAGGCAATCGTCTGCTGCTGGGAGTAGACCCACTCGCGCGCCGCGTTCTGCGAGCTCACGATGACTTGGCTCGACGCGCGGAGGACCGCCAGTTTGTGCTTTTTCACCGTGCCATCGATGCCGAGCATGAAGACGTCGTCGCGCACGGTCTCGGGATTGTAGCTGACAAAATTCCGGCTGGTCGTGCCTTCAAACTTGTTCTGCGGGGACTTGACGTTTGCGCGCATTGGAAGGTGGCAGCCGAAGCAACTGGTCACCCATGAGCTGTGGCAAATCTGACATTCGATCGTCTCGTTGTTGTGCGCGATTTTCTGCATCCGCTCCTGTCCGTTCTCGGGCACATCGCCCCAGGTCGAGCCATCGCGATAAATGGTCTTCGAGTAGCGCGACTTCGGGTTGTAGTGCGGGCGCACTGGGCCGTACTTCGGATCGTTGTCGTACGGCGCGGTATACGTCGGATCGAGCGAGTCGATGGTCTGCGGCACCTCCCAGCGGATATTGGGATCCATGGCCGAGAATTGATAGAGTACCTTGCGGACAATTCCCTTGTCGTCGATTTTGTCCTCCCACTTGAAGCGCGCGCCCCACGAGGTGACCGAGGCATTCAGGTCCACCGTGCCGCCCGTGTTGCTGGTGATCAGCGTTGGCCGTCTGTTCACGGTGCCATGACAGTCGATGCACGCGATGCTCGTCGCATTGCGTGCCTCCACGTAAAGGGAACCGTCGCCATGGACGTCCTGCACGAAGTGGCAATCGACGCACTGCATGCCGTTGGCGAGGTGGATGTCCTTCAAGTGAACCGCCTTCTGCCACTTGTTCGGATCGTCGAAACGAATCGGGTTTTCCTTGGCGTCGAGCAGGACGCCCTTCTTGTCCCGCTTGAAAATGGCGCGGAAAACCCAGCCGGCGCGGTGATAATCGGCGAACTGAGTGTGCTTCAGCTTCGGATTCAACTCGGAAACTTTTTCGAGGAATTCAAGGTCACCCCAAAGGCCGCGCGCGGCCGCGAGCTCGGGATTCTGGCGCACGGCGGCGGCGAGATCCTCGTCGGTCGGATTCTTCTGCTGCTTCGGATACATGTGCTCGCCATCGCTTTCCTGATCCCACCAGATGTATCCGAGGTACGGATTGACGAAGAGGTTGCCCTGGTGGCCGTGGCAGGTCATGCACTGCGAGGACGGAATCGTGCGCGTGAACTGGTGCGAAATCGGATGAGCTCGCTCGTTCTTCTTGATCGACTGATCGCCGGTGAACGAAAGGCCCTGGTTGCCGAATCTGCCGTACCAGCCCGAGTTCGTCGGGGAGCGATCGTTCGCATAGATCGTGTGGCACGCGGTGCAACCGGAGGCGCGATAATCGCCCGGATGATCATTCGTGCCGGGGAACGGCAGCAACGGATCATTGAGGCGTGTCTTGTGCGCGCCCAGCGCGGTCGGGTCGATGCGCAACAACGTGCCGAAGCCGCGGTTGGAGAGTGCGCGCTCGGGCTTGCCGCTGGGAGAGCCGGGTTCCGGATTGCCAATTTCCGGTGGCTTCACGCCGCCCTTTTCGAAGGTACGGAAGACATTGCCGGGCTGGGTGATGTTGTAGCGCGGCAGCGGAATCAGGAAGGGTACGAGGCCCTTCGTGCGGGTCATCTCGGGCGTGACCTTGGTGAAGCTGTTGATCTTAAGCGGTGCGCCATCGCGGCCGTAGGACTGGCCAAAGATGTACGTCTTCAACGGGAAGCCGCCGTTGTTGTAAAGCGCGGCGCCCCAGAGATGGGCGCCGTGGCTCATCAAATTATGCGTCACATGATTGATGCTGTTCATGTGGCAGAGGCCGCAACCCTGATCGACGATGCGGAGGTCACCGGGGTTTACGAAGCGAATCCATTCCGGATTCTCGTGGTTATAAATTTGCACATTCACCGGCGGATTCGCAGCCGTCCGCCAAAACTCCGGATACGTCGGCTTGGGATGCGCGTCCTCCACCGCCAGCCCGCGCTTCGCATTTCCGCCGTGGCAATCGGTGCAGCCCAACACCACGAAGGGCGACTTGTGCATCGGTTCCACGCCCTGGTGGCATTGCAGGCACCCCGCGCTTTTCGCGTCGGCTTCGGCCTGCGTTTGATCGATCCAGTTGCGCGCGGGCAGGCCGGCGCGGCTGGGCTTGTTCGGATCATTCGGCACCGAGATCGCCGGTCCCGAGCCGGAACCGGTCTTGTCTCCCGTCTCTAGCTTTAACGTCGTCGGAATGCGCGGCACCGGCGGCGCGTCCTCACCTGGCTGCGCGCGGATCGTCGGCGGCGCGATGATCTGCGGCGGCAGCAACGTCGGCGCCGGCGTCGGCCGGGGCGTCGCCGCAGGTGCCTGGTCCTTCGGCACCAGCGAGGGTGTCTGCGCTGGACTCGTGCCGGTCGGCCCGATGATCACCGGGGCCGGCAGGTCGGGCATCGGGCGCCGGGTCTCCTGCGAAAATGATTGGTAGACCACCGCGCCGCCCAGCAGGAGGGCGAGCAAGGCCCCGCACGCAAGGCGTAGCCAGGTTTGGCGGAGATTTCGAACAATCGGCATAGCGGCTAGTACGTGAGCGTGACGGCAAAGATTCCGCTGTAGTTCCAATTGCTGACGGTCTTCCCGGGATTCGACGTGTTCGTGTAGCCGGGAATCGGGTTGGTGTTTTCACGATTGATGTCGCGGTAACCCGGGCCCGGGATAAACGCACCCATGCCGGCCGTGATCACGATGTTCTGCGTCAGGGTCGGCCGGTAAAAGAATCCCAGGCTGATGTCGTAGCCAAAATTACGGTCGACCGAGGGCACAAACAGCGCGGTCTTGAGCGGGTCGGTCGTGACAAAGCGCACCCAGTTGGCGTTGAACTGGGCCTTGAGCCGGGGCGTCACGTCCACGTCGAGCCCGAGGCCGACGATGAGCGTGCCCGGATTCACGAAGTTCGATTGACCTTGGAATTTGCTCGAGCGCAGGCTGTTGAAAATGCTGTTCCCGGTCTTCGTCGTGATGCTCGTGTTGCCGAGGCCCAGCCCCTGGCGCGCATAGTAACTGAACGGATTGCCAATGAAGGTGGGTGAATCGAGGACCGAGTCGAAACCCGTCGCGCGGCCGTCCGTCGTCTTGTTGTCACCCGACGCGTAGAGGAACGAGAATTTCGGGCGGATGTAGTCTTTGTCGTAGGAAAGTTCCAGCGCGAACATCTGCGCGTTGATGTCCACTTTCCGGCCCGCGAGATTATTCAGCGAGTCACGCCCCAGCGCCCAGTAGAAAGCGTGCGTGATGTTGACCCAGCCGATGTGGCCGTCGCCCGTCCACCCCAGATAGTAGGCCTGCACCTGATGTGGTGCGACCGTGCCAATGGGCGCGGGCCGGACGATGGAGCCGTTGCGATCGTATTCGATGCCGCCGTGGTCGATGTTCCCGATGATGCTCCACTGCGCCGTGTAGCCCTGCCAGATGAAATCCTGCTTGTAGAGATTGAGGACGAAGACGTCCTGGTTGCGCGCGTTGAAGGTGTTCAGGTTCGAGAAAGTGTCCTTCTCCCGCATCGAGAAGTACGCGAGGTTGTACTGGTAAATGTTGCTCTTGTAATTGCCGAAGATGCGAACGCCGAGGTTCGTGTCGTTGAAGATGAAGCCGCGGAAGTCCGCGTTGAACGGCTGC
>JANMQT010000155.1:0-3068 GCA_031370675.1 Verrucomicrobiota bacterium | reverse complement strand
CGATCTTTTCGTTCAGCGGCTGGAACGGCTCCTTCTATGGCGACCTTCACGTCATGGGTGTCGAGGGCGTCCAGTTCTACACGCGGCAGAAGTTGGTGTTGTCGCGCTGGGATTCCACCTACCGTCGCTCGATGGGATGGTAGTGCCCGCGGCCCGGGCGGGCCGCGGGAAACTCGAAGTTCGAAATTCGAAACTCGAAGGAAGTTTCAAAGAATTTTAGTTCGAAATCCCGGGTGGCATCAGGCTTGCGAGGATTGCCTCTTTTGATCTTAATTTTTCAGATTTTCTGAACCTTCTTCGAGTTTCGAGCCTCGAGTTTTCCTTTCACCCCCATGCCCATTGTCTTCAACATTCCCGCCGCCGTCGTGACCGGAGCCGGCGCGAGCCGGGAACTTCTCACCCATGCCCGGCGGCTTGGCGGGAGTCGAGTTCTGATCGTGACGGACGATTTCATGGTGCAGACCGGCGTGGTGCAGCCGCTTTTGGAACTGCTGCAGGGCGGGGGAATGCCGGCGGCGATCTTCAGCGGCGTGCAGCCGGATCCCACGGAACAAAATGTCATCGATGGCCTGGCGGCGCTCCAGCGGGCCCGCGCCGATTTGATCGTGGCCATCGGTGGAGGCAGCCCGATCGACTGCGCCAAGGCGATTGGCATGCTCGCGACGAACGGCGGCCAGGTGCGCGACTACATGGGGTACGAGAAGATTCCGCGGGCAGGAATGCCGCTAATCGCGATTCCGACGACCGCCGGCACTGGCAGCGAGGTGACCCGCGCCACGGTGATCACCGACCCCGCGCGCGACGAGAAAATGCTGCTGATGAGCGTGCAGCTGGTGCCGCAGGTGGCGCTGGTTGATTTCGAGTTGACGATGTCGATGCCGGGCCCGCTGACCGCGGCAGTGGGCGTGGACACGTTGACGCATGCGATTGAGGCCTACGTTTCAAGGAAGGCGAATGGCGTCACCGATCCCATTGCGCTGTCGTGCGTCCGCCTGGTGGCGGCGAATCTTCGGACCGCGTTTCGCGAGCCCGGCAACCGCGCGGCGCGCGAGGCGATGTCGCTCGCGGCGTGTCAGGGCGGGATGGCGTTCGGCAACAGCAGCGTGTGCCTCGTGCACGGCATGAGCCGGCCGATTGGCGCGCTCTTCCACGTGCCGCATGGCATTTCGAACGCGATGCTGCTGCCAGCGGTGACGCGATTTTCCCTCCACGGATCGATTGCCCGTTACGCGGCCGTGGCGCGGGCGATGGGCGCGGCCCGGGCGGAAGACGCGGATGACCAGGCCGCCGAAGCGTTGATTGGCGCGTTGGACGCGTTGAATCGTGATCTCGCCATCCCGCGGTTGCGCGAGCATCCGAAGATGCACGAGGCGAAGTTTTTTGAGTCACTTGAAAAGATGGCGGCCGACGCGCTGGCGTCGGGGAGCCCGGCGAATAATCCGGTAGTGCCGACGGCGGAGGAAATTCTGGCGCTGTACCGGGCGGCATGGTGAAGCCGGGTTGGCGGGGGCCGGTTCGTGGGCTGCGGTCCGGGCCGGGGGCGCCGATTAATTCAGGCTTTGCTCGCGTTTGGCGCTTGCCAAGCGGGGAGATTGTATTCAATTTTTCCGCCTCCGTGAGTCTCCGGCATCCGCCCGGATGGAAAGGTGCCCCGCGTCCCCAAACCCAACCCAATCGTTCGCAAATGATGAAACGTTCCCTCCTCCTTATTTCCACCCTTGGCCTCGCGATGGCCGCGCTGCCCATGGCCCCGGCGACGGCCTCGGCGGCCGACCCCATTAAGATCGGCGTGATCGGGCCGTACACCAAGGGGTCATCGCCCATGGGTATTTCGATGCGTGATGGCGTGCGTCTTGCCGCCAAAGAAATCAACGCCAATGGCGGCTTGCTCGGCACCAAGATCGAGCTCATCGAGCGGGATGACGAAGCCACCAATGAGCGTGGAGCGCAGCTCAGCCAGGAGCTGATCTCAAGTCAGAAGGTTGCCGCCGTCCTTGGTTTTATCAACACGGGCGTCGCAAAGGCATCCGTGCGTTATCCCATCGAGGCGAGAATTCCGACGATCATCAACGTCGCCACCGGTATTATCGTCAACGAGTACTTCAAGGATTCGGAGGGGAAGCCGCAGGAGAATTACCTGTTCTCGATGAGCGCGAACGACACGATCCAATCCGATCTCATCGTTTCGCAGTTCGTCGACAAGAAGGGCTACAAGAAGATTGCCATCCTGGCAGATGACACAAACTACGGTCAGAGCGGTCGCGAGTTTGTTGAGAACGAACTAAAGAAGCGTGGGGTCACGGCGGTGTACGTGGGAAAATTC
Source organism: Verrucomicrobiota bacterium (assembly GCA_031370675.1). Classification (GTDB taxonomy): domain Bacteria; phylum Verrucomicrobiota; class Verrucomicrobiia; order Chthoniobacterales; family SZAS-18; genus SZAS-18. The sequence goes on along the minus strand of JANMQT010000155.1, from coordinate 745 downwards.
AAACTGAAGGACACGGACATGACCCCCCAATTGCAGGAAGCAAAGGCCGCTGGGGCGGAAGCGCTGATCGTCTATGGCATCGGGCCGGAGAACGCGCAGATTGCCAACGGCCGCGCCAAGCTCGGTTGGATGGTCCCGATGATCGGCTCGTGGACGATGTCCATGTCGAACTTCATCGACAATGCCTCGGTCAACGGTGAAGGCGTGATGATGCCGCAGAGTTTCATTCAGGACGCGGCCAAGAGTGAACGCCAGCAGAAGTTCGTGGCGGCATATCTGAAGGAATTCAAGCCGGCCGAGGATCGCATTCCGGTCGCCGTGGCGGCCGCGCAGGGTTATGACTCCATGTATATCATGGCCGAGGCTATCAAGCAGGCGGGCAGCACCGACGGGACCAAAGTCCGTGATGCCTTGTGCGACCTGAAGACTCCTTATGCCGGCGTGGTGACGACCTACACGAAGCCGTTCACCGCCACGAATCACATCGCCCTCCGCAAGGCCGACGTGGGCATGGGAATGGTCAAGGGCGGACGCGTCGCTCCGGCCATGGAGTAGGCGGGGATCGGTAAAATTCAGGCCCCGGTGGACGAAGTTCCGCCGGGGTCTTTTTTTTTCACTTCGACAGCGGCGCAACCGCGGGATGACGAAGCGAAGATCGTGCGGAGCGGGCCGTGGTAGCCGGCCTCGCTGAGGCCGGCTACCACGAAAGCGTTCGTGCGCCCCGTGGCGTTGGTCACTCGGAGCG
>JANMQT010000154.1:0-4446 GCA_031370675.1 Verrucomicrobiota bacterium | reverse complement strand
TCCTCCACGGTCGGTGCCACGGTGTCCGCGTTTTTCCACTCCTCGCGCTTGGCCGGGGCGATGCCCCACGGGTTGCTTGTGCGCTCGAGGTTGCGGAACGCGTTGTTGAGCTGCTGTGGGAACTCCCCCTTCGTCATGACCGCGTCGCGCCGGTAATCGATGATGTCGCTGAGCTGTTCGCAGCCGACCGGGCACACCTCCACGCATGCGCCACATGCCGTGCAGGCCCAGAGCGCGCTCTCGCTCATGACGAATTCCAACACCGGGCGCGAGCCGATCTTTTTCTCCGCAAAATCGGTGCGAATCGCGTTCAGTTCGTAGCGCTTGTTGATCTCAATCGCCGAGGGCGCCAGCGCCTTGCCCGTGGCGTGGGCCGGGCAGGCGTTCGTGCAACGATTGCACTGGATGCAGGCGTAGGGATCGAGCAGCTGGGTGAAGCGCAGTTGCTCGAGCCGATCGACCCCAAATTGTTCCGCCGTGTCGTCCTCGAGGTCGAGCGGCTCCAGCGCGCCAAGCGGCACCGGCGAGCCGTCGACCTGCCGCCGCTCGAGGGCGAAGCGCGCGGGCGCCGCGAAGAGATGAATATGTTTCGATCGCGGAAAGTAGGGGAGGAAAGCGAGGATCAATCCGAGTGCGCCCCACCAGCCGACGTGCCAGCCGATCATCCGGTTGGGCGCGTGACCCAGGACGTTGGCGATTAGGCTGGCGACCGGCTGCCAGGAATCGTGGTGTCCCCCGGCCGCGAGGAGCGATCCCGCCGCAAGCATCCGGCAACCGACGTGCAACAGGATGAAGCAGCCGACGATCAGGGAATCGCGCCGGATGCCACCCGCGGTGACCCCAGGATGCAACAGGACGGTTGGATTGAACTTCTGCAGCTTCGGATCTTCGGCTGCAAAGCGCCGGTAGAGCAGATAGGCCACGCCGATCAACACGAGCGTCCCGAAAATGTCCGCACCGAGCCGGAACAGGCCGCCCAAGATGCTGGCGTGCAGCGGAGCCAGCACCTCGGCGGGGACGTAGCCCTCCACGAAATCCACCGCATTCACCAGCCCGTAAAAAATGAAACCGTAGAAAACGAAGCTGTGGAAGAAACTCACAACCGGCCGGTCGCGGAACACCGTCACCTGCGTGAGGGTCCGCACGAGCGCGTCACGGATCCGCGCGAAGAGATGATTGGTGCGCGGATAGTAGGTCGTGGCCCCGCGATCGATCACGCCGATGACCTCGCTGAATCCGAGGTACGCGTAGTACAGCGAGGCGATGAGGAGGACGGCGAAGAAGAACTGCTCCGGGAGGGTCAGCATGGCAGGGAATATCTCGCCGTTCGGCCCGTCGCAAGGCAAGCAAATCCCGAATTCGGCGTGGCCGCGCTCAGTCCCACGGTCGCTCCTCACGACCGGCCAGCTCCGCGGCGAGATCGAGCGCCGCCGCGGGTCCGAGCGCGAAGCCGTGCGGCCCGCCCACCAGCGCGTAGGCATCGAGCTCGGCGACGCGCCGGAATTCGGGCCGGCCGTCCGGCGTCAGTGCCTCCCAGGCGCCGCGCAGATTCGCGCAGGTCTTGCCCAGATTGAGCGCCGGCAGCGAAAACGCGGGGATCGACTCGATGCGTTCGACCAGGCGCGTGATCAACTCCTTGCGGAGTCCGACATTGACCCCCATCAAGCGCCCGCCCGTGGGCGCGTAACCATCGGGGTCCGACGGGAGCGGGGCGGGGATGATGAGCGCGCCGTCGAGGTGCGGGCGGATGGTGAAATCGCCTGTCGAGACAACGGTAAAATCGAGCGAGCCGTCGTCCCGGAGCGGAAACCCGGGCGTGTGATCGATCCGCGGGAACTGCGCGTAGTAACGTTGAAATGGATTGAGTTCGCCAAGTTGGTGCTCGATCAGCGCGCCGGTCGCCGCGCCGGCGGCGAGAATCAGCGTGCCGGCGTCCACCCGGGTCTGGCGCGCCGTTTCGAGCTGCATCCGGTTATTGATCGTGAGGCGATCCAGCCGCACGGCGCCCGAGCGGTCGACGGCGGCGCGCGCGTTGAGGCAGAGATCGACGCCGAGGGTGACGGCGCCGTAGCCGTAGTGCAGCGCGGCGGCCTCGGCGTTGCCGCAACCGCCGTCGGGATCCACCGCAAGGATCGTGTCTCCGCCGAACGCGAAAAATTTCTCCACCATGGTGCCGCGAAACTCCGCGATTCCCGAGAGCCGGAATGCGGTCGGGTCGGCGCGGGCGATTTCGACCGCCGCCGGCTCAGAAGACACATAACCCACGCGCGAGAATCCGTTCTTGAGCGCGACCTCGACGCCGCTCTCGCGCGAAAAGCCCGCCAGCACCGTGCTCCACCAGCGGGCGCGCCGCCGAGCGCGCTCATCCGGAAAAAAATGATGCAGCAGCGCGGGCGAAAAATGAGTCTCGCCCTCCTCGCTGGGAATGCCGCCCTGCTCGACGACGAGCACGCTGCGATCCGGCGCGAATCGCCGAAGGTAAAATGCCGCGGCGAGACCGAGCACACCGCCGCCGATGACGACGACGTCGTAGCGGGATTGCGGCAGGTCTTGGTCGGCGCGATTGAGGACGAGGCCGGACATCACCGCGAGCATAGCCTGCGGAAGTGGGAATGCGGAATGCGGAAGTAGCAGGGCAGGACGGCGCCGATCGAGCATCAGCGGACCGGTCATGGTGGTCTCGGTGATTATTCGACACCAGTCCCCACTTCCGCATTCCGCGCTCTCACTTCCGAGCGACGCGACGTGACGCTCGACATCTCGCTCGGATCCGCTTAGCTACAGCGTTTCTTCGCTTCCCCAACCTCCCGCACCGCTCCGTTATGGCCGTCTATAAAGCCCCCCTCCAGGAAATCCGTTTTCTCCTCGAAGAAGTGCTCGACTACCCGGGCCAGGTCGCGTCGCTCGACGCCTATAAGGACTTCGACCTCGACACGGTGATGGCGATCTTCACGGAGTCCTCGAAATTCTGCACGAATGAGATGCTGCCGCTGAATGGGAGCGCGGATCTCGAGGGTCTCAAATACGATCCGGACAAGAAGACCGTCACGACGCCAAAAGGCTTCAAGGAACTGTTTAAGAAATTCTGCGCGCAGGGGATGATCGGCATCACGCAGCCGGTCGAATACGGCGGCCAGGGGGCGCCGCAGTTGCTGGGCACGGTGCTGAGCGAATTTCAGGTTTCATGCAACCAGTCGTTCACCATGTGTCCCGGCCTGAGCCAGGGGGCGATGCATGCGATTCACAGTCACGCCAGCGAGGCGCTGAAAACGCAGTACATGCCCAAGCTGATCACCGGTGAATGGTGCGGCACGATGTGCCTGACCGAGCCGCAATGCGGCACCGATCTCGGCCTATCCACGACCAAGGCGGTCGCACACGGCGATCACTGGAAGCTCACCGGCACCAAGATCTGGATCAGCTTCGGCGAGCACGATCTTTCGGAGAACATCATCCATCTGGTGCTCGCTCGCCTGCCCGATGCGCCGGCGGGCATCAAGGGCATCAGCCTGTTCATCGTGCCGAAATTCCTGCCGGAAGGTCCGCGCAACCCGGTCTTCTGCGGCGGGCTCGAGCATAAGATGGGCATCCATGCCTCGCCGACCTGCGTGATCAATTTCGAGGGCGCGGAAGGCTGGCTGGTCGGGACGCCGCACAAGGGCATGCAGGCCATGTTCACCTTTATGAACGGCGCCCGGCTCGAGGTCGGGGTCCAGGGCATCGGCATGAGCGAGGTGGCCTACCAGAACGCGCTGATGTTCGCGAAGGAGCGCCGCCAGAGTCGCTCACTGGATCCCGCGAAACGCGACGCGTCGGCGCCGGCCGACATCGTCCTGGTCCACCCGGACGTCCGCCGCATGCTGCTCAACTGCAAGGCATCCAACGAAGGCATGCGGTCGCTGGCCTACTGGGTGGCGCAGCAACTGGACCAGAGCTTTCATCATCCCGATCCGGCGGTGAAAGCCGACGCGGCCGACATGGTGGCGTTGATGACACCCATCGTGAAGAGCTACCTGTCGGAGCGAGGCTTTGAAAACGTGAGCGAATCCATGCAGGTGCTGGGAGGCAGCGGCTACACGCGCGATTGGGGCATCGAGCAGTTCCTGCGCGATTCCCGCATCGCGATGATTTATGAGGGAACCAATCACATCCAGGCACTCGACCTGGTCGGTCGGAAGCTGCCGGTCGACAACGGCCGCATGTACCGCTCGTTCGGATCCAAGGTCGGACGATTCCTCAAGCAGAACCGCGAGGATGCGGCGATGCAGGAATTCACCGAGCCGCTCGCCAAGACGCTTGAGTTGCTCAATGGCGTCACGATGGAGATTGCCGTGAAGGGGATGACCGATCCCGAGCAAGCGGGTGCCGTAGCTTCGAATTACCTAAACCTTTTCGCGCTCACCGGCATCGGCTGGATGTGGGCGCTGGCGGCCAAGGCGTGCCTGG
>JANMQT010000059.1:0-6038 GCA_031370675.1 Verrucomicrobiota bacterium | reverse complement strand
CCGGCCTTGAGCCGCGCCAGATCCATCAAGGCCGCGTCAAAGATGAGCCCGTGGGAGTTGCCGATTTTCGCGATCGTCTTGGTCATGTGGTAAAATTATGTTTAACGTGACGATTCGTCAAGCCCTTCTGTCCTCTGTCCTCTAACTTCTGGCCTTCGTTTTCGCTATTGCGCGTCACCCGTATTTTCACGCAATGTGCAGGATCACACTGTGACGCCGTTTCTCCGACGCTGGTTCCGGCAACTGAATCTTCTACAGCTCAAAATGGGTCAAGAATTTTGTCCCCATCCCTTTGGCCTCGATCCATTCGGCCTGACGCCTGCTGGTAGTAACCGCGTTCTCCGTCATGACCCCTTTTAATTTGTCTTCCGCAACCCGGATTTTTAGAAACGTTGTCGCGGGCGCCTTGGGTATTTTTCTCGTGGCTGTCGTTGCCCGCGCGACTCCGCCATTTGCGGTCGTTCACGGCTTTTCCAAGCCCCCGCAGAATCCCGGTCAAGGCACTCTCGTCGTGGCGGCGGACGGATCGTGCTGGGGAACGACGATGTACGGCGGCACGTCCGGGCTCGGCGCCATTTTTCGAGTGAAGTCGGACGGCTCGGACTGGCAAACCGTCGTGTCGTTCAGCGGAACCGTCGCGCCGACCAAGGGGAACCTTCCGGCCTCGGGCTTAATCAAAGGGCTGGACGGAAATTTCTATGGGACCACCGTTTCGGGCGGGGCCAATAATTACGGGAGCATTTTCGTCATCACGCCCGGGGGCAGTTTCACCACGCTCGTGGACTTCACCGGGGCCGGGGGCGGAGGTAATGGGCATTCGCCATATGGCGGCTTGGTGCAATTGGGCAATGGCGATTTTTATGGCACCACCGCTTACGGCGGCAGTCACAGCGCGGGCTCGGTCTTCCGGTACTCCGGCGGCGCGCTGCAAACCGTGGCGGAGTTCGATTTCAACGGCACCAACAATCGGGGCGCCTATCCGATGGCGGGTTTGGTGGCCGCCGCCGATGGCAAACTTTATGGGACCACCTCGCAAGGCGGGACGTTCGGGGCGGGGGTCGTTTATCAATTGCCCGTGGGAGGCGCCCTCCAGGCCCTGGTCGATTTCACGACCAATGGCGCGGTCAATCGCGGAGCCGGGTCCCTGACCAACCTGGCGCTGGGCGATGACCAGCAACTTTATGGCGTGACGCGCGACGGTGGCACCGGTGGATTTGGCACCGTTTTCAAGGTGACGACCGCCGGTGTTCTCACCACGCTGATGGATTTCAGCGGGGGCGATCCGCGCGGCCTGAATCCACTTGCTCCGCTGCTCAAACTCGCGGACGGAAATTTTCTCGGTGCCACGACCAGCGGGGGCGCCTTTGGTGCCGGCACGCTTTTCCGCGTCACGCCGGCCGGAAACCTCACCACCGTTATCGATTTCACGAACAACGCGGCTGGCAACCGCGGGAGTGCGCCAGCCACCGGTTTGGTGCGCAGTAGCGACGGTAACTTTTACGGAGCCACCCAGTACGGAGGATCGCATCAGCGCGGCACAGTCTATCGATTGACGCCGCAAGATGTGCTCGCCACGCTGACCGACTTCGAATCGTTGTCACCCGATGCGCGCGGCTCCCACCCGTGGGGAGGCCTGGCCGCGGGTCCGGATGGATTCCTTTATGGGATGACCACAGGAGGCGGCGCGAATGAACTCGGCACCGTTTTCAAGATTGCCCCTGATGGAACCCTGACCACGCTGGTTGAATTCACGGGCGGGGGCGGCGCCAACCGTGGCGCTAATCCCTTCGGCGGACTCACGGCCGGCTTGGGGGGTGTTTTCTACGGGATGACGTCGGGCGGAGGTGCAAACGGCGACGGAACCATCTTTCGCCTCACGCCCGATGGCACGCTGACGACGTTGGTGGATTTCCAATCCAATGGCGCGACCAATCGCGGCGCGAGCCCCTACGGAAATCTCACGTTGGCGAGCGACGGCAATTTCTATGGCGTGACGCAACTGGGCGGCGCCAATGGCCTCGGCACAATTTTTCGCATGACCCCCGCGGGTGTTCTCACCAGCCTCGTGCAATTTTCAGGCACCGGCGGTGCCGCCCCCGGATCCATCCCGTATGCGGGCCTGGTCGCGGGACCGGGTGGTCTGCTCTACGGCACGACCTCGCAGGGTGGCGCCCGCGATTTTGGGACGGTGTACGCCATGTCGCTGGCGGGCGTGTCGATGCTCGTTTTCGAATTCACCAATTCCGCGACGACCGCGCGCGGAGCGTTTCCGTATGGCGGCGTGGCGGTCGGCAATGATGGTCTCCTTTACGGCACGACCGTCGTGGGTGGGACGAGCGACGTGGGGACCCTCTTTCGCCTGACCACCGGCGGAGCATTGACGACGCTCGTGGACTTCACGGATGGCGGCGCGACGAACCGTGGATCCAATCCGTATGCCGGCTTGGTCAAGGATGCCACCGGCAACCTCTTCGGCACCACGCGCTTTGGCGGCGCGAACAAATCGGGCACCCTTTTTCGATTCGTGCCCGGCGGCAGTCTCACGACCTTGGTGGAGTTCACGGGCGCAGGCTCGCAAACCAACAGTGGAGATTTCCCGGCTTATGGCGTGCCCATCGTCGGACCGTCCGGTAATTTATACGGGACCACGGCGTTTGGCGGGCCCAACGGGGCCGGGGAAGTCTATCGATTCTTGCTGAATGCCACGGTGCCCCGCATCGTCGCGATCGTCGGCACCGTTCAAGGTCCCCAGTTGACGGCCAGCGGCGTCCCGGGCGTGACCTATTTCGTCCAGTCGTCCGACGATCTAACCGGCGCGTGGACCATCGTGTCGCCGCCGATTGTGGCGGATGCCCTGGGAGCTTTCAGTTTTGTAGATTCCACCACGCCGATGCCGCCACAGCGCTTCTACCGCGTCATCTCGGGGCCATAGCGACGGTGTTTGAACCTCCGGCAGACCCATGCGTCAGAATCCTGCCCCCATTTTGCTCGGTCCAAGTCAGTAATCTCCCGCTGGCCTTCGACTCTCGACCTTCGACGTTCGACACCTCTTTCGTGGCCTCGGGGAGGAGGGTGAATGGTTTTTTTGCGCAACGTGATGCGGCGGACGTGTCCTCTTATTTCCCCGCGGGTTTCGTTGCAACCATCCAGGCGTTCGCGTCCGAACTGTTGGCACTCCCGTCCCATGAACACCAGTCCCTATTGGATCGATACCGCGAAGCTGCCTGTGTTTCCGCGGCTCAATAGCGATCTCCACGTGGATGTGGTCGTCATCGGGGGAGGGATCACCGGCATCACCGCCGCGTACCTGCTGAAACTGGCGGGCCTAAAAGTGGCGCTGCTGGAGCGGGATCGGTTCGCGGCCGCCGAAACCGGACATACCACCGCGCACCTGACCTCGGTGACGGATCTCCGGCTGCAGGATTTGGTCAAACATTTTGGGCGCGATAAGGCGCTGGCAGTGTGGAAGTCGGGCGAGACGGCCATTCGGCTCATCCACGAGTTGGTCGAGCACGAAAAGATCGTCTGCGACTTCCAATTGGTGCCGGGTTTTCTGCACGCTCCCGTGCAAGACGCGAAAGGCGACGAAGTCAAAATGCTGCGCCAGGAGGCGGAGGTTGCCGCTGAATTGGGGATTGATGCAGCGTTCCTCGATGAAGTGCCGCTGGTGAAACGGCCGGGAGTGCGATTCTCGAACCAGGCCAAATTTCATCCTCGGAAATATCTGGCCGCGCTCCTCCAGAAGATTCCCGGTCGAGGCTGCCATGTCTTCGAGAAGAGCGAGGTCGAGGAGATGAAGGACTCGCCCCTCAGCGTCAAGGTGGATGGGAAAACCATCCACGCGAAAAACATCATCGTGGCCACGCATGTGCCGCTGCAAGGCATCGCCGGCACCGTCGGCGCCGCGCTCTTCCAAACCAAGCTTGCGCCCTACACCAGCTATGTCGTGGGCGCGAAGGTCCCGAAAGGCGCCGTCCCCGAGGCATCATTTTGGGATACCAATGACCCCTATTATTACCTGCGCGTCGATCGCGCCCGAGGGCACGACTACGCCATTCTCGGCGGACAGGATCATAAGACCGGTCAAGTGAAGGACACGGAGAGAAATTATTGCCGGGTTGAGAAAGCGATGTTGAAACTCTTTCCGCAGGCGAAGATCGATCACCGCTGGTCGGGGCAGGTTATTGAGACCAGCGACGGCCTGCCCTTCATCGGCGAAACCGCGCCTCATCAGTTCGTCGCCACTGGTTTCTCCGGCAACGGCATGACCTTCGGCACGCTGGGCGCGATGATGGCGTGTGATTACGTCAAAGGTCGGAAAAATCCGTGGTCGGAAATTTTTTCCGTGAACCGGAAACCTATTCACGGTGGCGTTTGGGATTACCTAAAGGAAAACAAGGATTACCCATTCTACTTCCTGAAGGGCTGGCTCTCGAGGTCCGCGGCGAACTCCACGCGTGGTCTCAAGCGCGGGGAAGGCGCTATCGTCGTACTCGATGGAAACAAGGTCGCAGCGTATCGCGACGACCAAGGAAAACTTACGAAGAAGTCCGCGGTCTGCACTCATCTCGGTTGCATCGTGGGCTGGAACCCAGCCGAAAAAACCTGGGATTGCCCCTGTCACGGTTCACGCTTCCAGCCCACCGGCGCGGTCATCGGCGGCCCCGCCGAAACCCCGCTGGCCGACGTCTCCGTTTAAATACCGCCCACGGATCACTGACTTCTGACCCCTGTTACCAAAGCAATCAGTACTTCGACCCCCACCGCCGCGCCGCGCAGCCACGAATTGCGTGGCAACTGGAGTGTTCACATTCGAGGGTTTCGCGCTCAGAATTCAATCCCCTTATGAAAAGAACGATCCCCAAGAACATGATTTGTCTCTGGTTCGACAAAGACGCGGAGAGCGCGGCGCGCTTCTACGCGGCGACCTTTCCGGAGAGCGAGGTCATCGCGGTCCATCATGCCCCCAGCGATTACCCCTCGGGCAAGGCCGGCGATGTGCTGACGGTGGAATTCACCGTGCTGGGCATCCCGTGTCTCGGCCTCAATGGGGGTCCGCATGTTCAGCACAGCGAAGCCTTCTCGTTTCAGGTCGCCACCGATACGCAGGCGGAGACCGACCTTTACTGGAACGCCATTGTGGGCAATGGCGGGGAGGAAAATGTCTGCGGCTGGTGCAAGGATCGCTGGGGTTTGATGTGGCAGATCACCCCCCGCGCCCTGACCGAGGCGATGTTCAACGGCGGTGCGGAAGCCAAGCGCGCCTTCGAGGCCATGATGAAGATGGGAAAAATCGACGTCGCCAAAATCGAAGCCGCGCGGCGCGGTTGAGGGCTTTCCGCGCGCGCTGGCATAGGGTGGGGACGTTTTGCCCAAACGTCCCAGTCTCCGCTCTCAAATCTTCTGTCGTGCGTTTTTCCCTCGTGGTTAATTCATGCGCCTTTCATCGCAGACGCCGGTCAATTCCTCAATGTCAGAAGAGAGAGAATCCCGTGCCCGCCGATGCGCGCTGAGTTGGGACACGATGGGTCACCAAAAATAAAACCAGTAGTCATGGCCGCATCGTTCCGCCGAATGTGAAATGTGATGATCCGAGCCGTGGGCAGCGACTGGCCAAAGCACTATCATAGATCTTGTCTCGACCCTTTTCCCCTTTGTCCGGCTATCGCTCGCATTCGACCTTCGGCGTTCCACGATTAGTTTCGACCCTGGGACAGCGCTTGTCCGACCCATTGTGCGATGCTCTTCACGTTGAAAACACCCGTCTCGGTAAGAACCGCCAGCCGCTCCCATCGAGTGCATTGCGGCTAAACTCTCCAAAATCCAAGATCCGAAATCCGAAATGGGCGCCACGCGCCTCTGGCCGTCCTTTGCCTCCTTTGGATCCCGCCTCCGTTGCCGCTACCCGTGCGCGGCCCGACCGGCTGACTTGGGCCGCCACCGCGACCCTCGGCTGTCGTCCGTCATCTGATCTCTGACCACCGCCCTCTCCCAATCCGAAATCTAAAATTTAAATTCTGTCCTTTGCCTCCTTCGGC
>JANMQT010000052.1:0-3101 GCA_031370675.1 Verrucomicrobiota bacterium | reverse complement strand
TACGCGCTCGGCCTCGTCGCGAAAATGTTCCACCTCGATGTGCCCAAGCTGACGCGCCTGATCGAGGAGCGCTTTACCAGCAAGGATCCGACCGTCGTGCAAAACGCCCTCGGGTGCTTCCACGCGGGCTACGGCCACGAGCTGCAGCACCTGTTCCAGAGCTTTGCCTTTGCACCAGGTCAGAAGGACGGCCAGCGCGGCCAGGTCGTGATGGGCGGGAACGAAGCGATCGCGTATGGACTCCTCGCCGCCGGCGTCCGCTTTGGGGCGGGTTACCCGATCACGCCGTGGAGCGACATCATGGAATTGCTGCGGCGGGAACTGCCCAAGTACGGCGGCACCTTCGTGCAATGCGAAGACGAGATCGCCGCAGTCTCGATGGCGATCGGCGCCAGCTATGCCGGCCGCGTCGCGGTGACCGGCTCGTCGGGTCCCGGCGTTTCCCTCAAGACCGAGGCGCTCGGCTGGGCTTCGATGGCGGAAATGCCGCTGGTCATCATCGACGTGCAGCGCGGCGGACCTTCCACCGGCATGCCGACCAACGTCGAACAATCCGACTTGAACATTGCGTGCTTCGGTGGCCACGGCGACAGTCCGCGCGTGGTGCTGGCCCCATCCAGCGTGGAGGATTGTTTTTACACCGCGATTGAGGCGGTGAACATCGCGCGCAAATACAGCACGCCCGTCATCCTCCTGACCGATCAAGGCATCGCCACGCGCATCGAGGCTTTCCCCGAGCCGGATCTCGAAAAAATCTGCCAGGACATCAGCCCCGACTTCACCGCGGTCGCCGATCACAAACCCTACGATCTGGCGGCGGTGGATGGGATCACGCGTCATCTCGCGCCTGGCACGCGCGTGGCGAGCGGAAAATATCCGGTCGTCACCGGCCTTGAGCACGATGAACTCGGCCATCCGAGCGGTTCGCCCACGCTGCATTTGCTGATGACCGCGAAGCGCCGCAACAAGTACAAGAAACTTGCGACCGAGCTGCCGACGCCGCAAATTTATGGCGCGCCCGAGGGCGAAATTCTCCTGGTCGGCTGGGGCTCGGTGCTGGGACCGTTGCGCGAGGCGGTGCAACACGCCCGCGCCGCCGGTGAAGCCATCTCGGCGGTGCACATCCGCCATCTTCATCCGCTGCCGAACGGACTGGACAACATCTTCGCGGGATTCCGCCACGTGTTCGTGGTCGAGCTGAACGACGAAGGATTCTACGGCTACGGCCAGCTCGCGGGCATCCTGCGCGCCCGCTACTGCGATCCGAAGATCCGTGGGATCACCAAGACCGACGGCCTGCCCTGGAAAGTGCGCGAAATTCTCGATCGCGCCCGCGCCAGCGCCGACGCCCCCGCGAACAGCATCCTGCCCGCCTGAATTCCCCCGCCGTTATGAGCACGCTCGCCATCTCCCACGAAGCAATCCTCCCCCGCACCGGCCTCGCCGCGCAGCTTCCGCCGCCACCGGATTTGCCCGAGGGCGACCGCAAGCCGCTGACGAAAAAAGAGACCGCCGCCGATCATCCGACGTGGTGCCCAGGCTGCGGCGATTTCTCGGTGCTCGCGTTTTATTACAAGCTGATCGAGAAGCGCAAACTTCATCACGAAAAGATCACCACCGTCGCGGGCATTGGCTGCTCCTCGCGCTTCCCCTATTTTGTCCAGGCGCACGGCGCGCACTACAAACACGGTCGCGCATTGCCGTTCGCGAGCGGCCTTTCGAGTTCGCGGCCCGATCTGCATGTGTTCGTCTTCGGCGGTGATGGCGACGCGTTCTCGATCGGCGGCAATCATTTCACCCACACGGCGCGCAAGAACATCAACCTGACGTACGTCGTGATGGATAACTGGGTCTATGGCCTGACCAAGGCGCAGACTTCGCCGACCACGCCGATCGGTCACAAGTCAAAGACCGACCTGTGGGGCGCGGGCGATCGGCCGATCAACCCGATGAAGCAGGCGATCAGCGCCGGTGCCACCTTTGTCGCGCGCACGGCGGCGACGAATCCGAATCACATTCTGGCGATGATGGAAGCCGCCATGGATCACAACGGCTTCAGCTTCATCGAATGCCTGAGCGAGTGCATCGAGTTCTTCCCCGGCTCGTTTGACGCGTCGATTCCGCGCAAGGGAGGTGTCTTCAACCTGGTACCCGAGACGCACGACGTCACCGACGAGTTCGCCGCGTACAAACTGGCGGACGAACCCTTCCCCGGCAGCTTCGGCATCTTTTACAAAAAGGACGTCGCCACGAAGAACGCGAACGAGGCGAAGATCATCGCCGACCACCGCGCCAAGGTCGCTGGCCTCGCCGACTGGCAGATCCTGCAGAAGAGTTTTGATCGGATGAAGTGAGCGGGCCGGCCCGTGCCAGGCGCACATTCGAAAGCACCGGAGACACGCTAATCCCGGCCGGCCGGCCGCCGCTCGCGCAATTCCTCGAAGCGCTTGCGCAGGGCCTCGATTTGCGCAGCGGTTTCGGCGCACTCCGGACGTTCGCGGCTGCGTTCCATTGCCCGCCGCAGATTCGAGTAATCAGCCTCGATACGCAGCAGCCACAACTCCGCGTCCGGACCCTCCAGGCCGGCCGCCGCCTCGAGCGCGAGACGCGCGAAAAACGCGGCGTGGCGATCGCGAATCGTGGTCAGTTCCCCCGACGCCTCGAGTTTGGCGCGGCAATAGTCCCACATCGATTCCAGCAGGGTGTAACGCGGCGCACCGTCGACGCCGGTCTCAAGCGTGACGAGCGACTTGTCGACCAACTGCGAGAGCAGATCCAAAATCTCGCCGCGCTCGATTCCGTCGCCCGCGCAGATCCCCTCGACCGCCTCGAGCGTTCGCCCGCGTGAAAAGGCGGTCAGTCGCCGATACAGGATCTGCTCCTTTTCGCAGAGCAAATCGTAGCTCCAGTCGATCAGCGCCTGCAGGGTCTGCTGCCGCGGCTGCACGGTCGTGCCGCGCGCCGAGAGCAGGTGGAAGCGATCGTCGAGATGCGAGGCGATCTGCTCGAGCGTGAGCACCTTCACGCGCGCGGCCGCCAGCTCGATGGCCAGCGCAATGCCATCGAGAGACCAGCAGATCTTCGCGATGACCGGTGAGTTC
>JANMQT010000038.1:0-25579 GCA_031370675.1 Verrucomicrobiota bacterium | reverse complement strand
AGCCGGCCGACCCCAGCCGCAGGTCGCGCTCCGGGTCAAAATCGAAGTCGGCCAGCTCGCGGTTGCGCAGGACGTAACGGCGGTCCGCCATCTCGCCGTGCCACAGATGATGAATCACCCCCGGGGTGAATCCGATCTCCTCTCCCATGCCGGCCGACGCGCGCGCCCGCCAGGCGTCAAAAAAAGCGCGATGTGCGTTGCTGCGCCCGAGGATTCGATCGAGACAGGGCGAGTCTCCGTCCCCCGCAAACGCGTGGGCCATCATGTGGTCGCCGCTCCCGGCGACGCACGCATCGTAAAGCCCGTGGGCCGCCACCCACTCGCGCCGCGCCGCCCAGGCGAAGCCGGAGTGGCCATGCCGATCGAAATGTCCGCGCCGCAAAATCGTTCGGTCGCGCGCCGCGACCGCCGCGAATCCCTCCCAGTGCTTGCCGGCGCCCGCGAATTCCGCATGTCCGCGCGGCAGGCGCACCACCGACGCGAACGGTTGGACCACGGCGAATCGCTCGAGCCGCGCGCAAGTTTCCTGGGCCCAACGGGGATTGGCGAAGAGAATGTCGCCATCGAGCCACGCGACCTTGGTGATCTGCGGCGGCAGCGACGCGATGGCCAGATTGAGCAGGCGTTCCTTCTGCCACATCACGTCGCAAGCTCGAAGCTGGAGGACATCGTCCGCCGGCAGCAACTCGAACGCGGCGGCTCCAAACGCGCATTCGACGATTCGCAGCGGGACGCCCTGGCCCGCGAGCGCGGCCCGGAAACGCGAGAAATTGTCGGTCTTGGTGCGGTATCCGCCCGGATTAAAGAGGCAGGTGACGGCGCAAAAGTTGTCCGGGATCATGAGGGTGGAATGGGGTCGATCATTTTCGACCGTCCGATTCGCGCAAGTTTGGCGTTTGTCTTTTTGCCGGGAAAGCGCCAGTTTCTCCGCCCTCCCTAAATATGAAGCTAAAAATCGCCTGCCTGTTCGTTGCCGTTCCCTTTCTTGCCCCGTCGCTGCGTGCCGATGACGGCATGTGGCTTTTCTCCGCGCCGCCGCGCCAGATTCTCAAGGACAAATACGCCTTCGAGTTGACCGACGCGTGGCTGGAGCACGTGCAAAAGGCGTCGGTGCGCTTCAATTCCGGCGGCTCAGCTTCGTTCGTCAGCGGCGACGGCCTGGTGATCACGAATCACCACGTGGGCTTTGATTCGCTGCAAAAACTGTCGACCAAGGATAAAAATCTCGTGCGCGATGGATTCCTCGCCAAGACCCTGGCCGATGAGCCGAAGTGCGTGGATCTCGAGGTGAACCAGCTGATTTCGATTGAGGACGTGACCGCGCGCGTCAACGCCGCGGTGCCGGAGAAGGCCGGCGCGGACGAGGCGTTTGCGGCGCGTCGCAAGATAATCGCGGAAATCGAGAAGGAATCGAAGGACAAGACGGGCCTTCGCTCGGACGTGGTGACGCTCTATCAGGGCGGCATCTACCACCTTTATCGCTACAAGCGCTACACCGACGTGCGGTTGGTCTTTGCGCCGGAACAGCAGATCGCCTTCTTCGGTGGCGATCCCGACAACTTTGAATTCCCCCGCTACGATCTCGATATTTGCCTGTTCCGCATTTACGAGGACGGCAAGCCCATCCAGCCGCCGCACTTCCTAAAATTTTCGAAGGCAGGCGCGGCCGAGGGCGAGCTGACCTTTGTTTCGGGCAATCCGGGCGGCACCAGCCGCCAGCTCACCATGGATGAGCTGAACTACATCCGCGACAGCCAGGCGCCATTCGTCAACAACCGGCTCAAGCGGCGCGAAGTGTTGCTGACGGCCTGGAGCGGACGCAGCGCGGAGAACTCGCGTCGCGCGAAGGAGGACGTGTTCGGCATCCAGAACAGCCGCAAGGTCTATGACGGCCGGCTCGCGGCCCTCTATGATCCTGCATTTATGGCCGCCAAAGCCCAGGCCGAGACCAACCTGCGCAACCGCCTGAGCGAGAATCCCGAGAAATTCGCCGAGGCCCTCGCGGCCTTCGACAAGATTGCCGCCGCCCAAAAAACCATTGCGACAGTCGCGCCGCAGGTGCGTTATCTTGAGAACGGCTTCGGCTTTTCGAGCGACAGTTTCAATATCGCGCGGCAACTGCTCCGCGCGGGTGACGAAAAGGCAAAGCCGAATGGGGATCGCCTGCGAGAGTACGGCGACGCGGGCCTTCCCTCGTTCGAGCAGCAGCTCCTTTCGGAGAAGCCGATCTATGAGGATTTGGAGATTATTCTGCTCGCCGATTCGCTGCAGTCGATGGCGGAGGAATTCGGAGCGACCAATCCGCTGGTGGTCAAGGTGCTGGCCGGAAAGTCGCCGCGCGCGCGGGCAGCCGAATTGATCAAGGCCACCAAGGTTCGCGACGTCGCGTTTCGCAAGCAGCTTTACGAGGGCGGGGCACCGGCGGTTAGTGCCGCCAACGATCCGATGATCGAGCTCGCCCGGCTGGTCGACACGGATGCACGCGCCGCGCGCAAAGTCGCCGAGGCGCAGACGGAATTGAAGAAGCAGGGCCAGGCCGCGCTGGCGAGGGCCAAGTTCAGCCTCGATGGCACCAACACCTTTCCCGATGCGACTTTCACGCTCCGCCTGTCGTTTGGCGTGGTGAAGGGCATCGTGGAGGACGGGGTCAAGATTCCTCCCATCACGACCTTCGCCGGACTCTTTGAGCGCAGCACCGAGCAGGGCAACCGCGAGCCGTTCAATCTCCCGGCGCGCTGGGTGAAGGCGAAGCCGCAGCTCAATCTCAAGACACCGTTCAACTTCACCAGCACGCAGGACATCATTGGCGGCAATTCGGGCAGCCCGGTGGTCAATCGCGCGGGTGAATTTGTCGGCATTATCTTCGACGGCAACCTCTACAGCCTGTCCGGCGACTACGCCTATGAGGACGGGATGAATCGCGCCATCAGCGTGGCCAGTCCCGCGGTCATCGAGTCGCTGAACAAGGTGTACGATGCACCCGCGCTGGCCAACGAGCTGATCAACGGAAAGCGCAGCAAGTAATCCATCGGGTTCACCATCAAGGACTCCAGGAGCACCAAGGAATTCTGAGCCATCAGATCTCTTGGTATACCTTCTCTTCCTGGAGGTTCGATTCCGCCGCCATGAGATAATTGATCTCCGTGATCCCGTATCGCTTGCTCTTGCGCAATTGCCAGGCGGGCGGAATCACGCAGGGTGCGAGCGGATTTTTCTCGAGCACGAACATGCCGTCGGGCGCGAGCGCCAGAGGGAGTTTTTCCGATGTGAGCAGCATGGTCGGAAAATCCACGTCCTGGTGGTTCTGCAGATAGTACGGCGGATCCGCGAAGATCAGGTCAAACGCCGCCGCCGGTGCGCGGCGTTCGACGTACGCCAGCGCATCGATTTGCAGCACCGGCGAGTTCTTACGGTCGGCGAGTTTCGTCCGCTCGAGGTTGCGCTCGATGCAGGTGGCGTGCGTGCGGCGTTGCTCGACAAAGACGCACGAAACCGCGCCGCGGCTCAGGGCCTCGAGCCCCATTGCGCCGGTGCCGGCAAAAAGATCGAGGCAACGCGCGCCTGGTACGCGATCGCCGAGGCTCGAAAAGATCGCGGCGCGCACGCGATCCATCGTGGGACGCAGGCCGCCCGGCGGGCTGAAAAGATGAAGTCCACCGGCTGACCCGGCGATGATGCGAAGCATGGTCGTGGGATCGTCGCGCGGTCGATCAGGGCGGTGGCGAAGCAGCCGGGCTTGGGGCGGGAGACGTCCCGGGTTCCGGCGAGACGGGATTTTCCTCGAGTTTGCGATTCCGCCCGAGCACGCGCCCGAGCAACGACTGGACCGGCTGCGAGAGCGTCTTCTGGAAGAGATCGGTGCTGGGATTGGAAATCGTCCCGCCAATCTTGAAGTCGATGAATTTCTCCCCGGGCGTGTCGGGTGAAGCTTCGAAATTGGTCGCAATAAAGCCGGGCAGCTGTTTCGCGATGGGCCCGCCCAGCACGAGTTTCGCCTGCAGATCCAGCGTGGTGGCCGGGAGATGACAGACGCCCTTCGCCGTGAAGCGCACGTTGGCGGAGTCCAATTCGAGCGGAGCAACGAACAGGTCCTGGCCTTCGAGCGTGTAGGTCAGCGTCGCAACTTTGAACTCCGGGCGGCGCAGTTCCTCGATCTTGCTGCGGTCGCCGAAGGTCTTGAGCAAGCCGCCGCGCCGGAACTGACCGTCGAGCAGGCGAAGTTCCCCGCCGCCGCGCTGCGTGCTGACGTCGGCGGCGAATCCGCTCAGGGTGAGTGTGCCCTGCAGCCGGCCGCTCGCGAAATCCGGATCGCCGCCGGCTTCCTGGATCAGGCGGCCCAACGAGGCTTCATCCACCTTGGCCGTGACTTCAAATGGCGAGCCGTCCTCCATCGGCCGGATGACAAACTTCGCCTGGATTTGTCCGCCGCCCAGCTCGCCGGAGCCGTTGGGGAGGGTGACAACGCCACCCTCGATGCGCACGTTGGACGAAAAATTCCGGACGCGCACCCGGCGTTGATTGAACGACGCCTGCTCGAACCAAATCTTGCCCAAGAAATCACCCGCGGTGCCAGCCACGGGCCGGCCCTCGAGATTCACGTCCTGCAGCGCCGCCACCTCCTGGCCCTTCACGTCAAGGAAGCGCAATTCCGCGTGCCGAAGCCGAAAAAACTCAAAGCCCGCCGGAATGCGCACGGTCGGCACCGGCGCCAGCACCTCGGTCATGGCTGGCGTGACCGGCGGTGCGGATTCGGTGGGTGTCGTTCCCGAATGGGGCATCGGCGTGACCGCGGGGGACGAGGCGGGCGGGGGCTGGGTCGCAGGCGTTTCGAGCGGTTCGGATTTGGATGCGGCAGCGACGGTGCGCAGCGGCGCCATCCAGCGTCCCTCGGAATTCTGCGTCAGCGTCACGGTGGGATGTTCCAGGCCGATGGTCTTGACCACAAATTTTCCGCGTAGCAGAGCGAGCAGCGAGAGGCGGACCCGCACAAGTTCGGCCATCACCACGGGCTGCCCGGGCGCGCCGGCGGTGCGTACGCCATCGACGCGCAGGCCGCCCCAAGGCGTGAAGACGGCGCGGACCATCTCGACTGGCATGCCGAACGCGGTCGAGAGGTGGCGTTTAATCTGCTGTTGCGAGGATGGGCTTTGGACGTGAAGATTCGCCCCGAGCAAGATGAGGCCAAGCAAGGCCGCCGCCGCGATTAACGCGGTGATGGACAGTCTCAGCAGTTTTCTCATCGGGCAACGTAGCCACCCCCCGTCGGTTGTGAAGTGTAAAGCCATCCCCGTCATTCTGAATCCCGCGGCCCGCGGCGACCGCGCGGCGCGCCTGCACGACGAGCTGGTGGCGCTTTCCCCGCACGCCCTGATTTGGCCGACCCGCGAACGTGGTGACGCGCAACGCTTTGCCGAGCGGGCGGTGGCCGAGGGCTTCGACACCGTGGTGGCGGCCGGTGGCGACGGCACCATCAACGAGGTGGCTAACGGAATTGCGGGATCCGACACCGCGCTCGGCCTGCTGCCGCTCGGCACCATGAATGTTTACGCTTCTGAGTTGGGCCTGCCCTCGAAACCGTTGCGCCGCTGCTGGGAAATCATCGAGTCCGGCAAGACGCGCGAAGTCGATCTCGCGCGCGCCAACGGCCGCTATTTCGTGCAGCTGGCGGGCGTCGGATTCGACGCGCAGGCGACCGAGCGCGTCAAGCGCGCCGACAAGCGGGCGTACGGCCCGCTCAGCTACCTGATAGCGGCGTCGCACATCCTGACGAGCGGTCCGCGGCCGGTGGGTGTGACCGTCGAGAGCGAATGCGGCCGCACGGAAACGGGGCGCTTCGCGCTGGTGGGCAACGGTCGCTACTACGGCGGCAAGCTTCGCCTGTTTAAGGATGCACGGCTGGACGACGGGATGCTGGACGTGGTCGTCTTCAAGCGGCTGAGCCATTTTGATCTGCTGCGGTATTTTCGCGGAGTGTTGTTTTCCGATCACCATAATTTTACCGATGTGCGTTATTTCCAGACGAAGCGCCTCACGGCGCGGGCGAGCGAATCGAATGGCCGCGTCCCGTTTGAGGCCGACGGCGAATTTGCGGGGGAGGGCCCCGTCGAGTTCAGCGTCGCGGAAAAGAAATTGCGCGTGATCGTGGCGTAGGTGGTTCGGCTCGTCCCGAGCCGATGGCAAGCGACGACCGTCCCCGGTCGTCCCCAAATTTTGCGGATGAGGCATCATTCGTGACTGGAGCCCGCGAGACTGCGGTCCAGCAACGCCCGGAGAATTGCGGGCCGCCCTCGCGGACGGACGAGACATTTCGAGCGTGACGCATGAGAGCGCACCGACCTTGCCGCCGGAAAGGTGGCCTGCCAAAATCACCGCGTGAGACACTCGCTGGCCCCGCTGCTGATTGGCCTCGCGATTTTTGGATCAGCCTTTGTGTCCCGCGCAGCTGAAGCGCCCTACGCAAGAGACATCGAGCCGCGATTTCGGGCCGGACTGAAGGATTGCGAGCGGTTCGACGGTGCGACGAATGAGCCGGCGTGTGATGGCGCACGCGTGGAAGTCTTGATCGCTGGAGACGATGCGCGATTGTTGCGATGGGGTCTGGGCAAGAGCCGCTTCTTAATTTCGCGCGATTACTATCTGGCCAAGGGCAAGCTCGTCTTTGTCGTCGAGCGGGTCGTTCTCAGGCATAGCGGCACCGATATCGCGGACGGATTGGCCATAACCGAATGGCACCAGAAGCAGGTCCTGTTTCGTCGCATCCGTCCGGGCGGTTCTTCTCGACTGGCTTCGGCGTCGGGCGCTGGGCCCACGGAGGAATCCTGGGTGGAAATGGAGAAGCACGCCTCGGAACTTCTGGAGCTTTTTCGATCGCACCGCGGCGATTTCTCACGGGTCGGCCAACGCTGACCGCTGGTTTCCCCCGCCCACCCAACATTTGACTTGCGGCTCCCGCGCCCGGCGCTAGACAAGCAGGCATCCCGCGCACCGACGGCCTCCCCGGAAACGCCGTCGCTTTTTTGTCCCCGCGCTTCCACCCCAAAGCTTCGCTCGCACGTATGTTCACGACGATTCGCCGCGCCGCCGTTCTTGGCTCGGGCACGATGGGTGCCGCCATCGCGGCCCATCTTGCCAATGCCGGGATTCCCACGCTCCTGCTCGACCTTCCCACGGAGGGAAAGGACCGCAACGCCATCGCCCGCGCCGGGCTCGAGCGCGCCGCCAATGCCAAGCCTGCCTCCTTCATGGATCGCGGCCGGGCCGCGCTCGTCACGATCGGAAATTTCGAGGACGACCTGCCCAAGCTGGCCGCGTGCGATTGGGTGCTTGAGGCCATCGTGGAGAAACTCGAGGTGAAGCGCTCGCTCTGGGAAAAAGTCGAGAAGGTCATCGGCGACCACACCATCGTCAGCTCGAATTCGAGCGGCATCCCGATGAGCCTGCAGGCCGAGGGCCGGAGTGACTCCTTTAAGCAGCGGTTCTGCGGCGCGCATTTTTTCAATCCACCCCGCTACCTCCACCTGCTGGAATTGATCGCCACGACCGACACCGATCCAGGCGTGCTGGCAAAGTTGCGCGATTTCGGCGACCGCGTGCTCGGCAAAGGCATCGTCCTCGCGAATGACGTGCCCGGCTTCGTCGGCAACCGCATCGGCGTCTACTCGATGCTGCATTGCGTGCGTGTGATGGACAAAATGAAGCTCACGCCCGAGGTCGTCGACGCCCTGACCGGCCCGATCCTCGGACGCCCGAAAAGCGCCACGCTGCGAACGGCGGATGTCACCGGCCTCGACGTGTTGTTCTACGTCGCGGGCGGACTGGCCGCCTCGACCAAGGGTGAGGATTACTCGCTGCCGCCGGTCGTGCACCAGCTGATGGAAAAAAAGGCGTACGGCGAAAAGAGCGGCGCCGGTTTTTACAAGCGGGTGAAGGACACGAAGGGCAAGTCGCAAATTCTCTCGCTGAATTTCGACACGATGGAGTACGAGGCGCGGCCGAAGGTCGAGTTGCCCGAGCTGGCACCCATCGTGAAAATACGCAGCGCGCTCGAGCGCACGCAGGCGCTGCTCGCGCTCGACACGCCGGCCGGTGCCTTCACGCGTGAGACCCTTTACGAGATGATGCATTTCGCGGCCGAGAAGGTCGGCATCGTCTGTGAAGATCCGCATGAGATCGACAATGCGCTGAAGTGGGGCTTCGGCTGGGAGCTGGGGCCATTTGAGCTCTATGACGGACTTGGCCTCGCCAACGTGATCGAAGGATTCAAGCAGCTCGGAAAGTCGGTGCCTGCGCTGGTGCAGGAGCACCTCGCCAGCGGCCGGTCGTTCGCCGACAAGAGCGCGTCCAGCATCGGCGACGGCGCGCATTTCTCGCTCGCGGCCTACAAGGTGGCGCGGGCGCGGAAAATCGTGCAGACGTCGAAGGGCGCGAGCCTGATCGACCTCGGCGACGGCGCGCTGCTGCTGGAGTTCCACAGCAAGGCGAACTCGCTGGGTGACGACGCGATGGAGTTGATGCAGGCCGCGCAGTTGGCAGTGCCCAAGGCGTTTGCGGGTCTGGTCATCGGCAACGAGGGCCAGCATTTTTCGGCCGGGGCGAATCTCGCGTTCATTCTGCAGATGGCCGAGGAGAAGAAGTTTCTCGCCATTGAAAAAATGATCTCGGGTTTCCAGAGCACGGTGGTGGGATTGCGTTACGCGCCGTTCCCGGTCGTCAGCGCGGGCTTCGGCATGGCGCTGGGCGGCGGCTGCGAGACGCTGCTGGCGAGCGATCTGGTGCAGGCGCACGCCGAGTTGTATTGCGGCCTCGTGGAGATGGGCGTGGGCCTGATCCCCGCGGGTGGCGGCACGGCGGAGATGTTGATTCGCTTCACCCAGCAGCTGATGCCCGGCGTGGATCTCTTTGAAGCGGCGAAGCGCGCGTTCGAGTTGATTGCGATGGGCAAGGTGTCGGCCTCGGCGCTCGACGCGAAGAACCTCGGGTTCCTGCGCGAGCATGATTTGATCACGATGAACAAGCGCCGCCTGATCGCGGACGCCAAGGCCTCGATGCTGGCGATGGCGCGCGACTACACGCCGCCGGTGCCGCGCTCCATCCCGGTGATGGGCGAGCAGGGATACGCAAATCTCAAATATATTGCGTACTCGATGAAGTTGGCCGGCATGGCGAGCGAACACGACGTGTATCTGGCCGGCAGCCTCGCGAAAATCCTGAGTGGCGGGCTGCAGAATCACCAGCGCGTCGTGACCGAGCAGCATCTGCTGGATCTCGAGCGCGAAGTTTTCCTCGAATTGACCGGCCATCCCAAGAGCCAGGAGCGCATCGCGCACATGCTCAAGGCCGGCAAACCGCTGCGGAACTGACGCGGGCCCATCGCTCGCTACGAAATACTCGTCACTCATCACTTTTCACTCCTCACTTTCTTTCCCCATGCCCCAAGCCGTCATCCTCTCCGCCGTGCGCACCGCCGTGGGTCGCGCGAAAAAAGGCACGCTCGCCAACACACGGCCGGACGTGCTCGCCGCCGTGGCGCTCAAGGAAGCTGTCAAGCGCGCCGGGATCGATCCCAAGGATGTCGAGGACGTCATCCTCGGTTGCGCCATGCCCGAGGGCGAACAAGGCATGAACATCGCGCGCCTCAGCGCGTTGCTGGCCGGCCTGCCGGATTCCACCGGCGGCGTCACGATCAATCGATTCTGTTCCAGCGGGCTGCAAAGCATCGCGATGGCGGCCCAGTCCGTCATGACCGGCATGAACGAATGCGTCGCCGCCGGCGGCGTGGAAAGCATGACGATGGTGCCGATGAGCGGCAACAAGCTTTCCCTCAGTCCCGAACTCGTTGACCACCGGCCCGAAGCCTACATCGGGATGGGATTCACCGCGGAAAACGTCGCGGCAAAATACGGGGTCTCGCGCCAGCGGCAGGACGAGTTCGCGCTGGCGAGCCATCAAAAAGCCGCGGCGGCGCGCCAGGCCGGAAAGTTCAACGACGAGATCGTCCCCGTGAATGTCCGGGTGGACAAGTTGAACGGGACCAAGGTTGAATCGAAGCACGTGCCGTTTGCGACCGACGAACTGATCCGTGAGGAAACTACGCTCGAGGGCCTGGCCGGTTTGCGGCCGGCGTTCAATCCGCGCGGCAGCGTGACGGCGGGAAATTCCTCGCCGCTTTCGGATGGCGCCGCAGCGTTGATTATCATGAGCGACGAGAAGGCGAAGAAACTCGGCCTCAAGCCGCTTGCGCGTTTCGTCAGTTTCGCGGTTGCGGGCGTGCCGCCGGAAATCATGGGCATCGGCCCGATTGAGGCCGTGCCCAAGGTCTTGAAGCAGGCGGGTCTCAAGCTCGAGGACATGGATGTGATCGAGCTGAACGAGGCTTTCGCCGCGCAATCGCTCGCGGTGATCGACGCGCTCAAGCTACCGATGGAGAAAGTGAACGTGAACGGCGGCGCGATCGCGCTGGGTCATCCGCTCGGCTGCTCCGGCGCGAAACTCACGGTGAGTGCATTGCATGAGTTGCAACGCACCGGCGGCCGGTACGCGCTCATCACCATGTGCATCGGCGGTGGCCAGGGCGCGGCCGGAATCATTGAACGACTCTAGTTGGACACGATTTTCGGCCGCGCGGTCATCTCATGACGATTCCGTATTTTCACGTCGACGCGTTCACCGGCGAGGGTCTCCTCGGCAATCCCGCCGCGGTGTGTCCGCTCAAGGAATGGTTGCCCGATGCCGAGCTGCAGCGGATGGCCGCGGAGCATAACTTGTCCGAGACGGCATACTTTGTGCCCGAAGGCGGGGGTTACCGCCTGCGCTGGTTTACGCCCGCGGTGGAGGTGGATTTGTGCGGGCACGCCACGGTGGCGACCGCGCACGTGCTCTTCAATCACCTCGGCCACGCGGCCGAAGTCATTGAGTTTGCCTCCAAGAGCGGCCCATTGCGCGTGCAACGTCGCGACGATTTGATCGTGCTGGATTTTCCCTCGCGCCCGCCCGTGCGCTGCGAGCTTCCGATCGAATTGAAGGAAGCCCTGCCGGTGCAGCCGCTCGAGTGCTGGAAGGCACGCGATTACATGGTGGTGTACGGCAGCCGCGACGACGTCGCGGCGCTCGAGCCGGATTTTGCCTGGATGACGAAGCTGGCGGTGGTGGGCATCATTGCCACGGCTCCCGGCCGCGGGGAGGATTTTGTGTCACGTTTCTTCGCGCCTCGCTCGGGCATCCTGGAGGATCCCGTGACGGGCTCCGCGCACTGCACGCTCGTGCCCCATTGGGCCGGGTTGCTCGGGATGAAGAAGTTGCACGCCCGCCAGATTTCGCCTCGCGGCGGCGAGTTGTTCTGTGAGCTGCACGGCGACCGTGTCCATCTCGGTGGGCGCGCGAAGACTTATTCGCACGGGGAGATTCTCGGGTAGAAGAAAAACTCGACACTCGAAACTCGAAGAAACCTTAAGCGGAGAAAACCAGGAGAGTTCAAACGCTCGCTTTTGAAGCTTTTGTCATTTCAAACTTTCGGCCATTTCTTCGAGTTTCGAGTCTCGAACGTCGAGTTTAGGCCTGCAGCAGGGCCGGCCTCTTCTATTTCTCGCCAAAACTTACGCGCCAAATCCGATTGCCGCCGTCGTCGGTCACGAGTAGCGCGCCGTCGTTGGTCGTCGTCACCCCCACCGGCCGGCCCCAGACGTCCCCTTGCGGCGTGACGAAGCCGATCAGGAAATCGACGTATTCGCCAATGGGTTTTCCGTCCTTCACGGGGACGCGCACAATCTTGTAGCCCGTGCGCTTGGCACGATTCCAGGAACCGTGGCAGGCCACAAAGGCCTGGCCGCGATATTCCGCGGGAAATTTCTTCCCGTTGTAAAACGCGAGACCAAGCGGGGCGGAATGCGGTTGCAATAGGACGTCAGGCACCGTGATCTTGTCGGCGAGTTCCGGGTGGGTGCCCACATGCTTGGGATCCTCGTTGGGCCCGAGGTAAAACCATGGCCAGCCGTAAAATGCGCCTTCCTTCACGCGCGTGACATAGTCCGGCGGCAGGTCGTCGCCCAGGCCGTCGCGTTCATTGCAGGTGGCCCAGAGAGCGCCGGTGGCCGGATCGATGGCGATGCCCACGGCGTTGCGCAGACCCGAGGCATACACCCGCTCATTGCTACCTTCGGGATCGAATTCCAGAATCCGCGCGCGGCGCGCCTCGCTGCTGTCGTCATCATTGTTCGAACGAGAGCCGATTGACACGAACATGCGCTTTCCATCCGCGGAAAACTTGACGTCGCGCGTCCAATGCCCGCCGCCGGCGAGCAGTCCGCCGCTGGGCAAGCTGACGATGGGTTGCGCCGGGCCCGCGGCCTTGGTCTGGCCGTTGCGATAGGGGAACCGAACCACGCCATCGGTGTTTCCGATATAGATGAACTTGGGCTCCGGGCCCGGTGGATAAAACGCGATTCCGAACGGCCGGTTCAGACCCTCCACAAACACCTCGTTTAACTCCGGCTTCCCGTCGCCGTTCGCGTCGCGCAGAATGCGCACGCGATTCCCCTTGCTCTCGGCAACAAAGATGTCGCCGTTCGGCGCGGTCACGATAATGCGCGGCTCGTTGAATCCGCTGGCGAATTCCTCGACCCGAAATCCCGGCGGCACGCGCGGCAGCGCGCCCTCTGGTCGGGCGATGACGCGCGAAAAATTCGCGGCGGACTTTGTGGCCTTTGGCGGCGGCATATCGCGGACGACGATCCGGCGGCGCACGCCGGGCGCGTCGGTGGTCCAGTCGCCGTAGGCCGCGCCATCGGTCCGCAGCTCGGAGGGATCGGCCGCCGCGACCGGACCCGGCAAGATCAACATCAAACCCGCGAGCATCAGAACGCGCGCGGCCGCAGCTAGGTCCATTCGGGAAGTGGCATTCATCAGGGATCGATCGCGTCGAAAGCTACCGAAGCACGCGAGCAGCCTAGCACCTTCCGGATCCCGGAGGCGAGCGTCGTGACGCTCAAGGTTGCGCGATGGTGGCGGGTCGGGCGACCGCGCCGCCGGCGGCGTCGAGCCAGACCTCCTTGAGCGGGTGGGTGTCGAGCAGGTTGTCCTGCCAGCCGCGCACCGAAGTTTGCATCAGGTAGTTGCGGTTCTGGTGATAGAGCGGAATGACGGGCATTTCCTCGAGCAGTATCGCCTGCGCGGCACGAAAATGATCGAAGCGATCCGCCTGGGTGACAGCTCGCTCAGCTGCTTTCACGTGTTCATCGTAGGCCGCGTTGCCCCAGCCGCTGTCGTTGTTCGGCGATTGGGACGCGTAAAGCCCAATCCACTCCACCGCATCATCCACAAACGATCCCCAGCCGTCGTAGCTGAACTGGTGTTTGCGGCCGCGCAGCGCGTCGAGCCAGACCTTGTATTCGAGTTGCGCGAGCTCAACCCGGATGCCGAGTTCCTTTTGCCACATGTACTGCAGCGCCTCGCAGGCTTCCTTCCAGCCCGAGCGCGCGGTATAATTCAAGCTGACCCTTGGAAAGCCAGCGCCAGCGGGGAATCCGGCCTCGGCGAGCAACGCGCGCGCTCGTTCCGGATCGCGCCGTACCAGGCTGTGGCCCGTGTATCCGCCAGCGCCGGGAACCACGATGCTTCCGGCGGGTTGCTGGCCGCGCAGGACATCGCGCGCCAAAGCCTCTTGATCGACCGCGAGCGCGAGCGCGCGCCGGACGCGCGCGTCCGTGAAGGGTGGCTCGGTGACATTAAACGCGATCCACTGGCTCCGGAGTTCGGGCTCGACGTGCAGGAAGGGCGACTTCGCCGTGCGATAAGCCTCCACCTTGGTGGCGGCGAGACCGTAGGTGACATGGAGACGACCGCCGCGAAACGCCAGTTCCTCCGCGTCGGGATTGTCGATCGAGTGGAAGACCACCCCGCGCAGGCGCACGCGCTCCGCGTCCCAGTAGGTGGGACTCTTTTCCACCGCGACGGCGTCATTCTGGCGCCACGCTTTCAGCCGGAAGGCGCCGTTGCCGACCAGGTTGCCCGGCCGTGTCCAGCCTGAGTTGCGGCGCAGATATCCGTCGAATTTTTCGAGGGTGGGCCGGTGCAGCGGATAGAACGGGTAGTAGCCGATCTGGCCGAGGAAATAGGTCGCCGGATAATCCAGCGTGACCTCGAAGGTAAGCGGGTCCACCACGCGGAAACCGATCGATTGTGGGTCCTTGTTCCGGCCCTCGACGTAGTCCCGCGCGCCCTTGACGATGAAAGCCTGCTGCGCGGCCTCCGCGCCGACCGCGGGCTCGAGCACTCTCCGAAAACCGTAGAGAAAGTCATCGGCTGTAACCGGATCGCCGTTGCTCCACTTCAGGCCGGGCCGCAGGTGAAAAGTATAGACGCGTCCGTCCGGCGAAATTTCCCAGCGCTCCGCCGCCGCCGGCACGATCGCTTTTCCATCGGGCGACACGATCACGAGGCCTTCAAACAGGGCCTGGAGAATTCGACTCTCGGCGGCGCCGATGTTGGTGGTCGGGTCCAGGTCGCGCGGTTCGCCGCCGCCGCCAAGATGCAGGATGCCCTCGCGATTGCCGATCTCGACGTCGGTCGCGCGGCGCGAGCAGCCGGCGTCGATCAGCACAAGCAACGAAAGGGCGATGGAGAGACCCGAGCGGGCCAGCTTGGTGGGCATGTCAGTTCGATGATGCCGTCAGGAAGTGGCGAAGTCCACGACCTAACTGGTTCGATTTAGCTGCCGCACCAACATGGACGGATGACACGCTTCTTCGGGTTGGGTAGATTCCGTCCTCGTGGAACACCCGTTGCGCATTCTCGTGGTTGAGGACGATCCGCACGTGGCCGAGGTCGTCGAGTACGCGCTCCAGGCAGAATCTTACGAGGTGCAGAAGACGAACCGGGGCGCGACGGCGATCGCGATTTGCCGCGGAACGCAGCGCCCCGACATTTTGATTCTCGACGTAGGCCTGCCTGACATTGACGGCTTCGAAGTATGTCGCGCGATCCGCAAGTTTTCGGACTTGCCCATTCTTTTTCTCACTTCGCGGACCGATGAAATCAATCGCGTGGTTGGCCTGGAGATCGGAGGTGACGACTACCTGACGAAGCCGTTCAGTACGCGGGAGCTGCAGGCACGGATTAAGGTGGTGCGCCGTCACCTGGTGGCATTGCGCCTCAGCGCCAGCGCGAAGCCACCGGCGGGCGAAGCGGCGGCCATCGTCCGGCACGGGCCGGTCGAACTCGATCGCGCGCGCTTTCAGGCGAAGTGTGGCGGAGCCGCGCTGGCGCTGACGCGCCAGGAGTTCAAACTGCTCGATTTGTTGCTCAGTGCGCCGGGCCGGGTCTTCACGCGGGAAGAGGTGCTCGATCGGGCCTGGGATGAGGGCGGAATGGTCACCGACCGAGCCATCGATGCGCACATCAAGACCTTACGGCGGAAGTTGGGCTCAGCCGCGTCGCTCATTGAAACGGTGCGTGGGGTCGGGTATCGGGCCATGGAGTAATCATGCGATTTCCCGGTTTGCACAGCATTCACTGGAAGGTGTTTATCTTTCACCTGGCGGTGCTGTTTCTACCGGTGGTGTATTTGGCGTGGCAGGTGCGCCTGAACCTCGAGGCCACCCAGCTTCGCGCCACGGAGGAGGGCATGATCGATACGGCGGCGGTGGTCGGCGAACTCTACGCGCGACTTGCCGCGCAAAACGGAAACGACCCGGCCAAACTGCGGGAGAATTTTGCCGCGATGTTTTCCGATTTCGAAAGCAGCCGCTCGACCAAGGCGCGGCTCTTTGGCTTCACGAAGGATGACGCCGATACTCGTCTAATCTTCTATGACGCGAAGGGCGTGGTGCTTTACGACACGCAGCAAGTCCGGCAAAGCGGGCGTGACGACCGCCAGCTGTTGGAAGTTCGGCAGGCCCTGCAGGGTCGTTACGGGAGCCGGTGGCAACTCGACCCGAATTCGAACCGGGTAAATCTCTTCAGCACGCTCCCGGTGTGGACCGGCGCAAGCATCGTCGGCGCGGTGACGATTGTGAAGCCGACCCTCCGAAGCCGGCTGGCGATTATCCGGGCCTTGCGCGAACTGGCGCTGCCGGGACTGGCGGCAGTGACGATCGCGACCTTGCTCGCTTACGTGCTTTCAGCCTACCTGACGCGCATCGTCGGGGGGCTCGCGACGCGGGCGGAGCGGGTCGCGGCGGGCGAAACGGATGTCCGGTTGGAGACCTGGACCCGGAGCGAATTGGGCACGCTCGCGCGAGCGGTTGAGAAAATGCGCCAAAAGCTGGAGGGCAAGGCTTACGTCGAGGAAATGGTGACGAATCTCTCGCACGAGTTGAAGACTCCGCTGGCGGCCATCCGCGGCTCCGCGGAACTGCTGGAGGATGGCGCCGTGAATGATGAAGCGGTGCGCGGGAAGTTTCTCGCCAACATCCAGCTCGAGGCGGCGCGCCTGAATCAGATCGTCGACGACCTGCTCAAATTGTCTCGGATTGAAACCGCTCCGGCTCCCGCCACCGTGACGCCGATCGACCTGCGGGAAAACCTCGGGCGACTTGCGGAGGACCACTTGCAAGTGCGCGCGGAACGGCTTGGGATTCGGTTCACATGGACCACGGGGGATAAACCGCTGCGGTGCCGGATGTCTGGAGAACATTTCGACCAAGTGGTTGGAAACCTCGCCGACAACGCGTTTCAGTTTACTCCCCCGGGCAAGGCCGTTGAACTGTCGCTCCAGGCCGAGCTCTCGACGCGGAGCGCAGTGCTCACGATGCGCGACGAGGGGAAAGGGATGGAAGCGTCGATCCAGCCGAAGATTTTCGATCGATTTTTTACCACTGAGAATCCCCGGACAGGATTGCGTGGCACCGGCCTGGGTCTGGCCCTCGTGAAATCGATACTTCGCGCCGCACGGGGAACGATTGAAGTCGTGAGTGAGCCGGGTACGGGATCGACGTTCACGGTCCGGCTGCCGCTCGCGTAGATCGCAGGAATTCATCGAAACTTCACGCGAAGTTCATCAAGGCTTCACGCGGGCCGGCTTTTCTGGCGGCCATGTCCATCCCGTTTCCGGTTCGTCTCCTAGTCGGCTGCGCGTCGCTCAGCTCCGCGGTGGATGGTGCCTTCGCCGAACCGCCGGATGTTGTCGCTACATCCGTCACGATTCCCTACGCGGAACTCCGCGCGCTGTGGGATGCGGCGCACGTGAAGCCCCCGGTCAAACCCGCGCCACCGCTGGCGCACGCGCTTTCGCTGGCTCGCTATGCCTTCGAATTTTCGCCGGATCTAACTTCGGTGGTCTGCCGGGCCACCTTTGAGGTGACGAACTTCGAAGACGGTTGGACCCTGGTGCCGCTCCTGCCGGCGGACGTGCGGATTGAAAGTGTTGCTCCGGAGGCGGCAGCCGTCGCACTTCGAGATGGTTCCTATACGCTGATGATGTTTGGAACCGGTAAGCGCAGCGTCACGATCCGCTTCGCGGTTCGCTTGTCGAATGCCACCGGAACGGCGCCGGGTCTGCGTCTGACCGTTCCCCCGGCGCTGATTTCGGAGGCGAGTTTTGTCGGGGTGCCGGCCGGCTCCCTGGTGGAGCTGACCGACGGCGTGCGACTCAACGGCCCCGGGGCGGCCGGAACGCTCTTTCGACTCGGCGCGGCGCCCGACCTCGCGTTCACGGTGGTCGGCAGCGAACGGCGCTCGAAGAAAAAACCGGTCGCTTCTTCGTGGAACGCAGACGTGCAAACGGTGGTCGCCGCGGAGGAGGGCCGTCTGGCCTGCCGCTCCCGCATTCTCGCGAACGGGGTCGATGGCGACACGACGGAGATGCGCCTGTTTCTGCCCGCCATGACGAACGTGCGGGAAGTGGACGGCGAGAGTCTTGAGCGCTGGGATACCACGCGCTCCGATGATGGCCTGCACCGCGTGGTGGTGATTCGTTGGAACGGTCTCGAACGCTTTGCCCGCGAGGTGAGGGTGGTCTATGAAATGCCGCTGACCGCGCGAGACGGTGAGTGGATTCTCACTGCGCCGATGGTCAACGGGTGCGTCGCCCAGCGTTCGGTTTTCTTTGTTGCGGCTCGACCGGGACTGGAAATTACCGCGGGGGCGGGGAATCCGGCAGGGAGCGTCGGTCTCGATGAACCAGGTCCGTCCCTGACGGGCATGTTGGGCGGGTTGGGTTATGCGACGATTCACGCGGCGCCGGGCGAAACCACTGCCGTGGTCAAGGTGAAGCGACTTTCGGTGGTGGCAACTTCGCAGGCCCGGATCGACGACGCGCAGTTCGAGATGCGGGTGGTGGCAGAAGGAAGCCTTCTCGCCGAAGCGAAATTCACGGTTCGTCACGATCGACCGCAGGCGCTGCGCGTGGAGCTGCCAGGAGGGAGCGAACTGCTCGAGTGTTCGATTAATGGCCGGGAGGCGAGCCCGATTGACCGGGGCAATGACGTGGTCGAATTCACGTTGCCGGCGGTTGCGGAAAACAGGCTCACCCGGGTGGCTTTCTCCTATTCGGCGCGCGCGGAAAAATTCGCACCGGTTGCGGGCCGGCTGGAGCTGATGCTGCCGCGCACGGAACTCTTCACGAGTTTGATTGGCTGGGAGGTGCAGTTGCCAGCCGCCTACGAACTGACGGCGTTTGAGGGCAACGTCGAAATGGCCCCGCCGGGACGGACCGTAACGGCCTCCCCTGCCACGGTCATCCGCTTGCGCAAAGAGATCTGCAAAGGTGAGGCCCCGCGCGTGGCGCTCTTCTATCAGAAACGCGCGGTAGCCCCCTGATGCAGACCGCCCGACAAACTTTTCCACCCGAACCTCGCATCGCCACCCTATGAGCATCCAACGTCTTCTCGCCATCGGAGCCATCTTTCTTTGCACCTCGTTGGGCTGGTTCGTGCTGGGTCAGAGTCTCGCCTTTCGCACGGCTGACCGCTCGAAGAATTTCGAGTCGAGCATCTCCCAGGGCTGGGGCCCAGCAATGTCGCAATCGCATCCGGTTGTCTATTACGCGTCTCCGGCCAGCCCCGACGGCAAGCAGCGCATCCAGCCGGCCGCGAGTGAGGTGCGCGTGCGGCTGAAGTACGAACCGAAGCGACGCGGGCTGCTGCGCTATCGCACGTATGTGGTCGATTTCGCGGCCGACTATCGCCTGGAAAACCCGACGCCCATCACCCAGACAGTCTACGTCCATTTTCAATTTCCGGCGAAGGACACGAGCTACGAGAATTTCTCATTCCGAGTTGGCGACAAGGTCTCGACGAACGCGGTTGCCGCTTCCGCCGGGATCACCGAGGCCGTGACGCTTCCACCGGGCGCCTCGGCCACGGTCAAGGCAGCCTATCGCTCGCGCGGCGTGGATCGCTGGGACTATTCCTTTGGTCACGCCAATCGCATCCGAAACTTCGCGCTGACGATGGTCACCGATTTTGCCGAGATCGATTTCCCGGTCGGGACGGGCTCGCCGGGCGATCGGGTGCGGGAGGATGCAGGCTGGCGGTTGGACTGGAAGTATCCCGATGTGATAGGCGCGCAGGCGATCGGGATGGCGATGCCGACGGTCTTGAATCCGGGGCCGGTCGCCTCCCGGATCACTTTCTTCGCCCCCGTGTCACTCCTCTTTTTCTTTAGTGTGCTCTTGATTCTCGGGGCCGTGCGCGGGCTGCATTTTCACCCGGTGCATTACTTCTTTTTCGCGGCCGGCTTCTTTGCTTTTCAGCTGCTGTTCGCCTACCTCGTCGATCTCATCCCGCTGCACGTCGCCTTCGTCATCGCGTCGATCGTCTCGCTGGGACTCGTGGCCGGTTACGTACGCGCCCTCTCCACGCCAGCCTTCGCGCGCATTGCGGCGGCGGCCCAGTTCGCGTATCTCGTGTTGTTCAGCTACAGTTTTTTCTTCGATGGATTGACGGGCCTGACGATCACGATCGGCGCGATTGTCACTCTCGGATTGTTGATGGCCGTCACCGCCAGGGTCGATTGGGCGAGTCAGTTTGAGGCCGTGAAACCACCTCCGCTTCCGCAAGCGACGGGAGCGCAGATATGAACCATCCATCCGGCCGCTGTCCGGCCTCAGCTCGTATGATCGTGCACAATTCTCCAACCGTCCTTGGTCCGTTGGAACACCAGGCTCGTCACTCCCTTGAACTCGCCCTTCGTGTTGACGACCATCCAGCGACCCACCACCAGGACGGTTTCCGGACCGAGGTCGGTGAATTCGAAATCACCCAGCGAGAGTTTCCCCATCGTGTCCTTGTCCGGGTAGCCCTTTTGGTAACGTTCCAACACCGTCGTCCAACCACGCGTGATGCTTGCGCCACTGAGGAAGCGGATGTTGTCCGACTTCAGGTAGCCGCGCATGAATCCCTCAAGATTACCCGCGTTCCACGCGTCCACCTGAGCGGCGATGACCTGTTCTATCGCCGTTTTGTCGGCGGGATTGACTTCGGAACCGAGAACGACGGTGAGCGCGACCAGCGAACTGACGAGGAATAGCATCGAACGTTTCATCGCGGCACCATGCCAGCCGCGAGAGCGCAGTCGAGAAAACTATCGCGCCCGGCAAATGAGGCCGTTGTGCGCCTTGATGCGGCCGTGGCGCAGGATCTCGAAACCGTTTTCCCACGCGTAGAGCCCGAGGTGCGTGATGTCCATCAGCTCGCGGTACGCAAAATTCATCGAGTCGGCAAAGAGCGTGTAGAACAGCTTCGACTTCAACTGCAGCCGCGGCGTCGTGATGATGACGCGCCCGCCCGGCTTGAGGAATTTCCGGTGCATCTCGAACGCCAGCGGTTTGAATTCATCGGGGAAATGCTCGACCAGGCCGATGCTGACGACGACGTCAAACTCCGCGCCGTATTTTAAATCGCGGATGTCGCATACCTCGAAGTCGATGTTCATCTCGTCGCGATACCAGACCTTTGCGCCGCCGGTGGCGGGGTTGGTGCCGATGAAGGGATAGCTGCCGGGGAACGCGCCAAAGCGGTGATCGCGGCAGTATTCGTCGTAGTCCACCAGCACGGCGTGCCCTCCGGGATACAGGGCCATGATTTGCATCGCCTCGTAGCCGTCGGCCGCGCCGAGGAAGAGAATATTCGGCCGCTTCACGTCGAGACCCTCGAACAACGCGCGCTTTCCGCGCGGGTCCCAGACGGCGTCCTCCTTCTTGTGGATGTGATTCCAAACGCTCCATTGCACGGTCTCCTCGAGTGCGTCACGCACGTCACCGGCGTTGAAACGGGCGGCCGCCCGACCCAGTTTGCCGAGCGATGCGCGGCGCGCAGCGACGGGATCGGCATCGAAGTATTTCTGAAAGGAGCGGTTGAAATGCGTCCAGCATTCCTTCACCGGCATTTCCTGCCCGTGCTCGCGCTCCCACGCCTGCTTTTCCTTTGACCAGCGCTCGACGCGGTAGGGACGGCCGAGCTTTTCCCACGAAAGTGCGGTCCAGTCGGAAACCGGCTCGGCGTCGAAGAAGACATCGGGCGTGTTCGACGGGCGCAGATCGATGCGATGGGTCGGCGCGAGCTCGGTATGGCCGAAATCTGACTCGTCGAACGCGTGCGCAACCGCGCCGGGCGCTCTGGCTGCGAGGGCAGGAGGCATGACGGAAAGATGGCTGAGATCTGCGTGGGTCGAAAGTCGAAAACGAAGCGTCGAGGGTCGAGGGTGGAGGGTCGAGGGGGGGCGGATTGCTCAGGCGGAATGGCCCTTGAAGAGTCGCCGCCAGATTGATGGCCGGTGCTTCTCCCAGACCCCGCAATACTCCAGCTGGGTTTCGTCGCCGAGGTGCTCGCGTACGGGGATCGCCTGCGTGTGGGTCGCCCGGAGCGCCGCCTCGAGGAATTCGCGGAAGGCCGCGCTGTCCCACACGCTGCAATGTTCACGCCGCGCGCGCGCCCGGGCCACGTGACCGGGCAGGCGTTCGGGCGGTTCGTCAAAAACATGCGCCCCGGCGCCGTGCAGAAAATCAAGGTAACGCTCGTCGGGCACGTCCGTGCGGTGCTCAAGGAAGTCTTCCAGCAGCATGGTGATCGGCGTGAGCGCGCGGCTGTCGTCGAAGGTGAATCGTTTGTCCGGCGCCGCGATTAGCGCCCGGCCGGCTGGACGCAGAACCCGGAAGATTTCACCGATGACGCGGACCGGATTGGCGACGTGCTCGATGACATGGCTGAGCACGACAAAGTCCAGCGAATCGTCGGGAAACGGCAGCGCAGCCCGATCGAGGTTGCAGATGAAATCAGGCGTCACCAGCCGCGCATGATCAATTTCCGGGAAGCACGCGATGGCCTCGTCGCGGGTGAGGGCATCGACATAGCGCACGCGGCAGGCGGGCGGCAGCGGGGCGGGTTCATGCAGGGCGCCGATGTCGATCCCATCGCCGGCCAGCAGCGCGTAGCAGGCTTCGCGATGTTTCATGGCGGGGTCACCAGGGGTCGACCCGGGGTTCGCGAGCCAGGCCGAAGTCGGTGTGCTGCAGCGTCAGGTTTGGATTGTACGCCGGATCGTGATCCAGCCGGGCGGCCCACCGTTGGCGCATGTAATCGTACTCGCGCCGAAAGCGCGCCACTTTCTCCGGCGTGTCCTCGTAGCCGCGCGAGACCGATTCGTGATGATACAAGACGGCGAGGGGCGTCCAGACATTGCGATAGCCGAGCGCGACGAGGCGCAGGCAGAAATCGACGTCGTTGTAGGCGATGGCGAGATTCGTCTCGTCCAGTCCGCCGGCCTCCGCATAGAGTGACGCGCGAATCATCAGGCAGGCGCCGGTGACCGCGGAAAGATTTTGCGCGACCAGCAACCGGCTCATCTGGCCGCCGCTGTCACGCGGTTCCCGATGGTAGGGATGCTCCGCCACGCCGCCGATGCCGACGAAGATCCCGGCGTGCTGGATGGTGTCGTCCGGGTAGAGCAGCATGGCGCCGACCGCGCCCACGGAAGGCCGGATTGCGTGTCCGGCCAGCTCGCGCAACCAGCGGGGCGAGATGACCTCGGTGTCGTTGTTCAACAGGCAGATCAATTCACCCCGGCACTTCGGCACGGCGAAATTGTGCAGCGCCGCGTAGTTGAACGGCGCATCGTACGGCAGCACGCGCACGCCCCCGCTGCGCTCCCAATGCGCCAGCTGTTCGCGTGTCGCGGAATCGTCGGACTGATTGTCGACCACAACGATTTCGTAGTTCGGATAATCCGTCTTCGCGCGGATGGAGTCGACGCAGCGCCGGAGGTGTTCGAGCTGATTTCTCGTGGGGATGAGAACCGAAACCAGTGGCGCCGGCTCGGGCAGGGGATAACTCGCGCGCCAGTGGCCGGAGGCATTTACGTCGAGCCGCGTCGCGGGCAGGCCGGCGCGCGTGAAATGCTCGCGCAACGTGCGCTCGCCTGCGGCGATCACGTATGACTTCACGCCATGGTCGCGAGCGGTGGATCCCGGCAGCATGCGCCAGTGGTAGAGCACGCGCGGGATGTGGCGCACGCGCGCGTCGGCCCGCGCCGCGGTCGCGCGCAGCAAGAGGTCCCAGTCCTGGCAGCCCTCGAATCCGACGCGCAGCCCGCCGAGCGCCCGCAGGCGCGCGGCCGGATACGCCGCGAGGTGGCAGACAAAATTCTGTCCGATGATGAGCTCGGGATTCCAATCGGGCTTGAAATACGGTGTCGAGCGGCGGCCGGCCTCATCCAGTTTGTCCTCGTCCGTATAAATCAACTCGGCCTCCGGATGCGCGGCAATCTCGAGCGCGAGGCAGGCCAGCGCCGCGGGATGCAGCTCGTCGTCGTGATCCAGAAACGTGATCCAGTCACCGTCGGCGAGCTCGAGCGCGCGGTTGGTGGCCGCCGAAATGTGGCCGCGCTCCGGCCGCACCACGTGCACGATGCGCGCATCCAGCCGCGAATATTCCTCGAGAATCCGGCGCACGTGCGGCGCGGTGGAGGCGTCATCGGCGATGCACAACTGCCAGTGGGCATAGGCCTGGTTGCGCACCGACTCGATGGCGGCGCGCAGCCACAGCTCGGCCGTCTGCCACGTCGGCATCAGGATCGAGATGCGCGGCGGAGTCGCCAGCGCCTGGCAACGGGCGACGAGCCGGCCTCGCGCCACGTTGTCGAATCGGTCATGCTGCGCGAGCCACGCGCGATACGGCGCGGCCTCATCGTCACCGCCGCCGCGGCTCGCCGCTCCGGCAACCTCAAGCACCTCCATCGTCCGCCAGCGGAGATCCCGCTCATTGAGGGCTTCGATCGTCACGCCGGCGCTCCCCCGCGGAATCGTCACGCGGAGATCGAATCCGCAGCGCAAGCTGGCGGGCGCGAGCCCGAGCAACATCACGACATCAGGTCTCGGCAGATGGACGCCCGACTCCACGGCATCAGCTCCCGCGTGGATGCGCAGGCGGGAAAAGGGTCGCCCGCCCGCGTCCAGGCACCAGCCCCTGAATCGAATTTGCCCCTCATGAATCTGATCCGGGGAGGGCTGATCGAGATGCCACTGAAATTCGACCTCGCCCGGTTCCGCCGCGCGCGCCGCCGCCGGGCTGGTGACAGGCGCGGGTGGCGGAGGCGCGGTCGAACGGCCGGACCAGGCGCGCTGGAGGACGCGAAAAGGGAGTGTGAGCCGCCACGAAAGGCTGCGCCGCATCGATTCAACCCGACCGCGCTCGGTCTGAATTTGCCGGGTCGCGATTTCCAGATTGCGGCCCAATTCGTGACCCTCACGGCGCAAGGCCTGAATCCGGGAACTCTCGTCGGATTCGCGCGATCGCGTCGCGGGTTTCGATGGAACGGGCCCGGGCGTAGGCGAGTCGGCCATCGCAGGGCCTACTCCAAATCGTAGACCTCGACCAGGGCCACACCGGTCGATCCGCCGACTCCGCGCACGATGGCCGTGTAGGCTCCGGGAGCGAGGGTCGCGATGATGGCAGATTCCCGGTCGTCCGTGGGTTGGCGCTGGCTGGCCGAGATGGCGGCCGCCTGATCGGACGTGCGCCAGCCGGCGTTGACCGACATTTCGCCCCCGGCGCCGTCGTAGAGGGCGACCTGCGGGTTGGCGAGATACTGATTCACGCCGCGCGCCGCGAGGGAGGGCCCGAGCGCCCGCAAGATGACGCGCCGCGGCCGGTTGCCGCCGATGACGAAGCCCCCGATCATGACATTGTCTGCGCTGAGCACGCGGCCGCGGGTGGAAACATTGACCGGCCGGACGCTAACGTTTGAGCGGTCGAGATCGTACATCTCGACGAGGGCGACGCCGGTGGCGCCACCCGGGGCGCTGACGATCGCGGTGTACGCGCCTGGAGCGAGGGTCTGAATAATGGCGGACTCGCGCGAATCGCGCGGTGAAAACCCGCTCGCAGTGATGGCGGCGGAGTCGGTGCTGCTGGTCCAGCCGGTGTTGGTCGCGATCTTCTGGCTGTTCGCGTTATAGAGGTCGAGAATCGTGGCGCTCAATGCGCCGGCCACGCCGCTGGTGAGCAGGCTTGGACCAAGCGCGCGAATGATGACACGCTTGGGCTGGCTGCCGGCCACGACAAAGCCGGCGATCGCGACGCCTTCGCCGGTCTCCACGCGCAGGCGCGTTGAGAGATTGATGAGCTGCGTCGGCATGTTTTGCTCGCTGGGC
>JANMQT010000021.1:0-15584 GCA_031370675.1 Verrucomicrobiota bacterium | reverse complement strand
GCCGATGATGCTGCGCATGGTCGCCGCGGGCGAATCCACCGGCAAGATCGACGAGATGCTCGAGAAGATGGCGGATTTCTGGGACGAGGAAATTGAGGCCACACTGACCGCCCTGACGTCGCTGCTGGAGCCGATTCTGATCGTGATCCTCGGCGTTGTCGTCGGAGGCATCGTGCTTTGCATGTTCCTGCCCATCTTCCAACTCCCGGAAATCGTCTCAGGCGGCTGAGACACCGCCGGCCGGCCGGCGGTGGAAACACAAAGTTCGAGAGTCGAAGAAAACTCGAAAGGTTCGAAGCGTCAGAAAAACGACAGCTCCGATTCGAATCATGGCGCCAGTTCAGCGTCCCTGCCTCGCAATCCGAGTTGCGCCATTTCGCTGTGTGGCCTGAGAACCCCTGTGTCCTCCGTGCCCCTGTGGAGAATTCCTTCGTGTCCTTCGTGCCTACCTCGCAACAGCGCTTCGTCCGTACTAAACCGCCTTTTCGCCGGTTTCCTCGGTGCGAATGCGGATGGCGTCCTCGATGGTCGAGATGAACACCTTGCCGTCGCCGATCTTGCCGGTCTTGGCCGCCTTGATGATCGCGGCGGTCGCGGTCTCGAGCAGCGAATCCGCCAGCACGACCTCAATCTTGATCTTGGGCAGGAAGTCCACCGTGTACTCGCTGCCGCGGTAGATTTCCGTATGGCCCTTCTGGCGGCCGAATCCCTTCACCTCGCTGACGGTCATGCCTTCGATGCCCAGCTCGGCCAGGGCGTCTTTGACCTCCTCGAGCTTGAACGGCTTGATGATGGCTTCAATTTTCTTCATCGCGAAAGGGAAGTTGGGGTTGACCTTGGGACCTTAACCGGGTCGCAGGATGGGCCAACCCCGCCCACCGGTCAAACCTAAATGACTCTGGGACACCCCGCATGACCCGGGATCACGCCCGCGGGTGCGCCGCGTCGTAAACGCGCTTCATCCGCTCGGTCGTGACGTGGGTGTAGATTTGGGTTGTCGAGAGGTTCGCGTGACCGAGCAACGATTGCACGCTGCGCAGGTCCGCGCCGGCATCAAGCAGATGCGTGGCGAAGCTGTGCCGCAGCTTGTGCGGGCTGAGCGGCAGGCCGACCCCGGATTCCGGAAGGTATTTCTTCATCATCGACCAAATCGAGCGCGAGCCGAGTCTGCGCCGTGACTTGTTGAGGAAGAGCGGACCGTTACGCACGTTCGCCGCCTGGCGATAAACTGAGACCGCTTTCAGTGCATGTGAGCCGACCGGGCAGACGCGTTCCTTCCGACCCTTGCCGAGGACACGGACGGTCTCGGTGTAGATGTCGAGGTCCTCAACGTTGAGCGCGGCGAGTTCTGCGAGGCGGAGCCCGCTGCTGTAAAAGAGCTCGAGAATGGCAGCGTCGCGTGCGGCCGCCCACCTGGTCGATTGCTTGGCGCGCGTCGCGCGGCCCGGGGTCTCGAGCAATTGAGAGACCTGCGTGACCGAAAGCGGGTGCGGCAGCTTGCGTTGCGCCTTGGGCAGGTGCAGGGCCTTCAGCGG
Organism: Verrucomicrobiota bacterium; assembly: GCA_031370675.1. Classification (GTDB taxonomy): domain Bacteria; phylum Verrucomicrobiota; class Verrucomicrobiia; order Chthoniobacterales; family SZAS-18; genus SZAS-18. The sequence continues at coordinate 14,049 of JANMQT010000021.1, read as the reverse complement.
ATTGAGCGCAAGCCCGTGCCGCTCCACCAGGTGTCGGTAGAAACTTCGTAGCGCGGCGAATTCCATGCGCACGGTCGCGCGCGCGGCGCCCGACTTCATGGTTTGGAAGAGATGCTCGCGGAAATGCTCCGTCGTGTATTTTCGCCAGTCCGGACGCGCGTCTCCGCGCGAGCGGCGGAAATGCTCGAGCGCGCGGCGGTAGCTGACGAGCGTCGCGGGTGAGGCGTTGCGCTCGGAGTCGAGGTAACGAAAAAACGCGTCAGCCAGCCGGTCTTTCTCCGGCGACCACCGCTTGGATTTGGCCGCGCCCATTTGCTCAGCCCGGCGAGGTCAGGCTGCCCCCGAAGCGAGCATGTGCGGCCGCGAGGGTTTCCGAATGGAGAAGATGCTTGAGCAGCGCTGCGCGCCATGCTTCCGCGGGCGCGGCACCCGGGAAGGTCTCCGGCGCGTGCGAAGTTGCGTCACGGCCGCCGGCGAGCGGGGCCGGGCTGAAGAGCGGCTCGAGGCTGCTGCGCTGCTCGGGCAGCATGCCTTCGAACATCGCCGGGCCCTGCACGATGAATTCATTCTGGAGCCGCGCGAGGATTTCGACCGGCGACTCCTGCGGTGTCTGCGCCAGTGGAGTCAGCATTTCCCCGAGCGCGCGGAAGCTCATCTGGGGAGGAATCGTGACATAGCGCGCGACGGCATCGGTTGAAACTTCGCCGGGCGGGGCGGTCACGAGACCGGAGCGCGCGATGCTGCGCCACACGTCGCCGCGTTGCGCACCCAACTCGCCGAAATACGTGCCTCCATCCGCGCTTATCCCGGCGAAATGCCCCGTGTCCGAGTTGGCGATGCCGGCGACCTCGACGATGGTGCCGTCGGCTCGGCAGATCCGAATCGAGGGGTCCTCGTCCGCTTCAAAGCCGGACCAGTCGATATCCCAATAGGCGAATAATTTTTCCGGATCGCAGGCGACGAGATAAAGCGCCTGCGTCCCGTAGGTCTGCGGCAACTCGTCGATTTCGTCCTCTTCGGCGGGCCCCACCCCGGCCCATGGCGAGGGGACGACAGGATCAGGAGAGAGCCGGAAGGGACCGCCGCGGGCGGGTTTTTTCTGGAAGGCCGGAGCGGCGGACATGTCACGCACCAATAGTGAAGGCGCGCGCAACGCGCAACGGGGAAATCGACGTTGCCGCGCGCGAGCGGACATTCCATCTTGCGCGCGTGCTCACCAAACGCGTCATCCCGTGCCTCGACGTCATGGGCGGCCGCGTGGTGAAGGGCACAAATTTCGTGGATCTTCGCGACGCGGGCGATCCGGTCGAGCTGGCCATGGCGTATGACGCGCAGGGTGCCGATGAGCTGGTCTTTCTGGATATCACGGCGTCGTCGGACAATCGGGCGCCTCTGCTTGAAGTCATCGCGCGCACAGCGGAGCGCTGCTTCATGCCGCTCACGGTTGGCGGTGGGGTGCGTTCGGTGGATGACATGCGGGCGATGCTCCTGGCTGGCGCGGACAAGGTGAGCCTGAACACGGCGGCGCTGGCGCGACCGGAGTTGATCACGGAATGCGCGCAGGCGTTTGGTGCGCAATGCGTGGTGATCGCGATCGACGCAGGGCGCGAGGGGGGTGGCTGGAACGTGTTCTCGCACGGGGGCCGGCGCGACACGCGCCGGGATGCCATCGTGTGGGCTCGTGAAGCGGAGTCACGCGGCGCGGGTGAGCTGTTGCTCACGAGCATGGATGCCGACGGCACGAAGGCCGGTTACGATCTGGAGCTGACCAATCGCGTGGGCCTGTCGGTGCGCCTGCCGGTGATCGCGAGCGGGGGTGCGGGTTCGATGGAGCATCTCGCGGAGGTGCTCCTCCGAAGCAATGCCGACGCGGTGCTCGCGGCCAGCATTTTTCACTTTGGCCAGCACACTGTGGGCGACGTGAAGCGCTTCCTGCGCGAGCGTGGCATCTGCGTACGACTGGACTAGCTGGAACGCGACCGGGCGCATTGCCAACTGGCCAGGGACGACCGTCCCCGGTCGTCCCGAATACTGCGGCCGGGATCAACCACCGACCACGAGAATACGGTCGCTGGTCCTGCTCCCTTCGGATGCGTGGGACGTTTCGGCGAAACGTGGCTACTTCCCGCCATCGGTTCGGGACGAGCCCAACCACCTACTGCCAGATGCCTTCGTCGTCGCCGTACTGGGTGTCGTCAAACGCGATGAGTTCGTCGAGATCCGCCAGCACGGTCGCAATGCGCTGATCCGGATTGGCCGGGAGCAGACTGTCATCCGCCACCACCGTGACTTCCGTGGTCCGGACCGGGAACGGCAGCCAGAATTGTGCGACGCCGAGCAACAGGGCCACGGCGGCCGCGACCGGCACCCAGGATTGAAACCAGCGAATTCCCGAAAACCAGCCGGCCGCCGGCTTGGGCTCCTCCAAATCCCGCAGGACCCGGCGGGCGAAGTACGGACTGGGCTCGGGCGGCTGGGAGGCGCGGCCGAGCAGATCCCAGAGGGGGTCGTCCCGGTCAAAACCATCTTTGCGTTCAGAGTCCATGAAAGTCAGAGATTAACGTGCCTTTCCCCTGAAACTGCAAGCCTTGGGGAAAGTTGCGGGGAAAGTCCGGTTTTCACAGGCGAAACGGAGGTGCGCTTCATTTGACGCCTACAGAGGAAGAGGCTACTTTGGGAACCCAGACTGATCCGGGTAGGTTGGAGCGAGTCCGCCTGCATCGGGCCAGTCCTTTATTTTCTTTATGAACAGCGAACTCATTGCCGCCTTCGACTATTACGAGCGCGAAAAGGGCATCAAGCGGGAGATTTTGACCGAAGCCGTGACCAACGCGTTGCGTTCGGCCTACATCAAGCGCTTTGGCCAGCCGCACGATCTTCGCATCGACCTGAACGCCAAGGGTGGGGACATCCGCGTGTTCGTCACCTGCAAAGTGGTGGAGCGCGTGATCGATGACAATCTCGAAACCACCCTGGCCAAGGCCCGCGTGATGAAGCCGGACGCCAAGCTCGATGATCTGGCGGAGGTCGAGGTGCCGCCGAACAGCTTCGGCCGCATCGCGGCGCAGACCGCGCGCCAGGCCATCAGCCAGCGCGTGCGCCAAGCCGAGAAGGAAATGCTCTTCGACGAGTTCAAGGATCGCGCCGGCGAGATCGTCACCGGCACGGTGCGGCGCTTTGAGCGGTCAGATGTGATCATCGACCTCGGCAAGTTCGAGGCCGTCATGCCGCACAATGAGCGCGTGGTCACGGAGGAATACAACATCGGCGACCGCCTCCGCGCGTATGTTGTGGCCGTGGAGAATGGCCCGGGCGGCCCGAAGATCGTCCTCTCACGCAAGCATCAGAATTTTGTCCGCCGCCTCTTCGAGATGGAAGTCGCGGAAATTTCCGATCGCACGGTCGAGATCCGCGGCCTGGCCCGCGAGGCCGGGTATCGCACCAAGGTCGCGGTCCACAGTGCGAACGACAAGGTCGACCCCGTCGGCGCTTGCGTCGGCATGCGCGGCCAGCGCGTAAAAAATATCGTGCGCGAGCTCAACAACGAGAAGGTGGACATCATCCGCTGGTATCCCGAGCCGCGTGAAATGGTCCTCGAGGCGCTCAAGCCCGCGAAGATCAAGAGCGTCACGCTCGTGCCTGAGCGCAAGACGGTCATCGTCCGCGTGGACGAGGACCAGCTTTCACTCGCCATCGGCAAGCGCGGCCAGAACGCCCGCCTCACCGCCAAGCTCACCGGCTGGGAAATCAACATCGAGAAGGATGAGTCCGCCGCCCAGGTGTTCGATAACAAGGTCCAGCAGGCGACCGCGCAGCTCGCGATTCAGCTCGGCATCACCGACGCCGAGGCGAGTCTGCTGGTCAAGAATGGCATGGGTGAAATCGATGCCCTCCTCGACGCGGATCCGCAGGAGGTCGCGGAAGCGACCGGGCTCGATGTCGAAAAGGCCACCGCCATCCTGGCCAGCGCCCGCCAGACCCACGACAAGAACCTCACGCCCGCCGGCTGATGGGCCGCCTGACGCCCGATTTTTCCTTCATCCCAGATTCTCATGCCCCGTTCCTCACCGCCCGCCAAGAGCAGCAGTTCGACGACGCGAAAGCGCACGACAACGACGACCCCCGCCGCGAAAAAGCCGGCGGGGTCGAAATCCGTGCCCGCGGCGGCCGTGGCTGTGCCGGTGACGAAGGACGCGGATCTGATCGCGCCGGCCGCCCCCGTGGTGCCGGTCGAGACGCTTTCCTTGATCGACGGACCGAAGCCCCGCAAGCCGCGCGCCGCGACGGCGGCGAAGGACAAGCCGGTGTTCAAGCCGATCTCCGGGATCAAGACGGCTGCGGCAAAAGCGACGCCGAACAAGGCGGAGCCAGTGCCCCCTGCGCCCAAGGCGGCGGTGCTCGATTTGATTTCGTCGGCCAGCGAGAAGGAGGCAAAAGTCACCGAGGAGATCGCCAGGCCGGTCGAGATGGTGGAAACCGTGGTGGCGGAAACGATTGAAGCGGTGCCGCTGGAGAAAATCATCCACATCAAGCCGCCGATCGTCGTGCGCGAGCTCGCGAACCAACTCGGCCTGAAGGCGCATGTGCTGATCAAGGAGCTGATCGAGCTGAACATTTTTGCGGGCATGAACCAGACGATTGAGCCCGACGTCGCGACCAAGCTTTGCGAAAAGCACGGCTTCGTTTTCGAGGTCGAGCGCCGCAAGGAAGGTGGCGGCGTGCACAAGGTGATCGAAAAGGTCGAGGCCCCGGTCGCCGCAGTCGTCGAGGTCGAGGAGGAACTCCAATCCCGCGCCCCCATCATCACGTTCATGGGTCACGTCGATCACGGGAAGACCTCGCTGATGGACGCGATCCGCAAGACCCGGGTCGCGGCGGGCGAGGCCGGCGGCATCACCCAGCACATCGGCGCTTATCGCGTCGACGTGGCGGGCAAGCCGATCACTTTCCTCGACACGCCCGGCCACGCCGCTTTCACCGCGATGCGCGCGCGTGGCGCCAACGTGACGGATATTGTGGTGCTCGTGGTCGCGGCCGATGACGGCATGATGCCGCAGAGTATCGAGGCGATGAATCATGCCAAGGCGGCCGGGGTGAAAATCGTGGTCGCACTGAACAAGATCGATTTGCCCGGCGCGAACGTCGACCGCGTGAAGCAGCAGCTGCAGGCGAACGACCTGACCCCGGACGATTGGGGCGGTCACACCGTGGTTTGCCCCGTCTCCGCCACCAAGGGAACGGGCGTCCCGCATCTCCTGGAGATGCTCGCCCTCGAGGCCGATTTGCTGGAACTGAAGGCGAACCCGTCCAGCGCGCCGCGGGCCACGGTGATCGAGGCGCAGGTCGAGGCGGGCCGCGGCCCGACCGCGACCATTATCGACCGCACCGGCACGCTGCGGCTGGGCGACGCGTTTATCTGCGGGCCCTGGTGGGGCAAGGTGAAGGCGATGCTGGATGATCGCGGCAAGCCCATCAAGGAAGTCGGTCCGTCCGTCCCTGCCAAGGTCGTCGGTTTCTCCGGCCTGCCCAACGCGGGTGATGAGCTCGTGGTGATGGAAAATGAGCGCTCGGCCAAGACGTTGAGCGAGGAACGCCTCGATGCGATTCGCACGAAGAAGCTGGCGCCGCCGGCTCGCGCGAGCCTCGAGAATTTGCTTTCGATGATGAACGCCGCGGGGAAGAAGGCGCTGCGCATCGTGCTCAAGTCCGACGTGCAGGGTTCTCTCGAAGCCATCGTCGAATCACTCAAGCAGATCCCGAGCAACAAGATCGACATCGAATTCATCCACACCGCCGCCGGCCCGATCACCGAGTCCGACGTGCTGCTCGCCAGCGCCTCGCAGGCGGTCATCATCGGCTTCAACACCAAGGTCGAGAACGTCGCCGTCAACGCCGCCAAGCGCGAGGGCATCCAGGTGAAGCTTTACTCGATCATTTACGAGTTGATCGATCAGGTGAAGGAAGCGATGGCGGGCCTGCTCGATCCGGAGACGCGCGAGACCGTGCTCGGCCACGCCGAGGTGCGCCAGGTGTTCGAGCTGACCAAGGGAAACGTGGCGGGCTGTTACGTGACCGACGGGCGCATCCTGCGCTCCGGCCGCGCGCGCTTGCTGCGCAAGCGCCAGCCCGTCTACGACGGCGGCATCGGCACCCTGCGCCGCTTCCAGGACGACGTGAAGGAAGTGCGCAATGGTTTCGAGTGCGGCATCAAGCTCGGTGACTACAGCGACTACCAGGTCGGCGACATCATCGAGGTCTACCAGCTCGAGAAGGTTGCGCAGAAGCTGTAACCGCCCGTTCATCAGCGTTGGAGGGCGGAGCGCGACGCGCCGGCCCCCGGGCCGCGTCGGAGTTCCACCCTCCCTCACTCTCCACCGCCATGAAAAATCGCACCGCCCGCGTCCAGGAGCTCATCCGCAACGAGCTGGGCAACATCCTCAGCCGCGAACTCACGTTCGACGCCCAGCTTGTCACCATCCACACCGTCAGCGTGACGCCGGATTTGCGGCAGTGCCACGTCTACCTCAGCGCCCTCGGCGAGGAATATCAGAAGCACGCCGCGCTACAAAAACTCCGCGACAACCGCATCATGCTGCAGAATGCGCTCTCGAAGCGCGTGGTCCTCAAGTACACGCCGCAGCTCGTCTTTCATCTCGACGACTCGATTGAGCGCGGGGTGCGCGTCGTGCGCCTGCTCGATGAACTCGGCGTGCCGCCCGCGGATGAGCCCGGACCGGAATCCGCCGCACCACGATGACGCCGCCGCCGAACGCGTCCTTTTCCGCGATTGCCGACGCGCTACACGCGCGCCGACGCTTTGTCGTGATGAGCCATCATCGTCCCGATGGCGACGCGTACGGCTGCCAGCTCGCGATGGGGCTTTGCTTGCGCGAACTCGGCAAGGAGGTCACGATCTGGAACGAGGACGGGATGCTTGAGAAATTCCGTTTTCTGCCGGGAGCCGATTCGGTCGTCGCGCCGGCGGCTGGTGATCCGAAGCGGGATTTTGACGCGCTGGTGGCGCTCGACTGCTCGACCTTCGCGCGTCTCGGCAAGCCTTTGCGCTCGCTCGGGGGAACCGGCCTGACGGTGAATCTCGATCACCACATCAGCAACGAGCGCTACGGCGATCTCGTGCATGTGGACGCCACGGCGCCGGCCACGGGCCAGCTGCTGTACGAGTTTTTTGTCTCGCAGCGATTGCCCTTCACGGAGGACATGGCCGCGAACCTGTTCGTCGCGATCTCGACGGATACGGGATCGTTCCAATATTCCAACACCACGGCGCGCACCTTTGAGATCGCGGCGGATCTGGTGCGCCGGGGGGCCGACGTGGCGGTGCTTTCGCAGGCCTGCTACGAGCGCCAGCCGCTGCGCCGTGCCGGGCTGTTGCGCGATGTCTTCAACGACATGCTGCTCACGTGCGACAACCGCGTCGCCAGCGCCTCGCTCACCATCGCGCAATCCAATGCGCTCGGACTGCAGGCCGGCGATACGGAGGGCGTCATCGATCACCTGCGCGCCATCGACACCGTCGAGGTGGCGGCCTTCTTCGAGGAGATGATCACCGGATCCGGCGATCCCGCCGTGCGCGTCAGCCTGCGTTCCAAGCGCGAAGATTGCGACGTCAGCGAGATCTGCGGGAAATTCGGCGGCGGCGGCCATCGCCTCGCGGCCGGCGCGCGCGTCCTCGGATTGCTGCCTGACATCCGTCAACAAGTCACCCAAGCCATTCATGACTCGCTCGCACTTTTACGGCGGAGTTGAACCCGACGGCGTTCTGCTCGTCGACAAGGCTCCCGCCATGACGTCGCATGACGTCGTCGCGATCGCGCGCCGCGCGCTCGACACGCGCAAGGTAGGCCATTGCGGCACGCTGGATCCGCTGGCCACCGGGCTGCTCATCGTGGTGATCGGTCGCGGCACCAAGATCCAGGATTTGCTCATGGCGGAGGACAAGGAATACGAGGGCACCATGAAGCTCGGGGTGTCGACCGCGAGCCAGGACGCGGACGGCGCGGTCGTGGAAACCCGACCGCTCCCGCCGGATCTTGATGCCCCGCGCATTGGCGCGGCGTTCGATAAATTTCACGGCGATTTCTACCAGCTCCCGCCGATGGTTTCGGCAATCAAGAAGGATGGTGTGCCGCTCTACAAGCTCGCGCGCAAGGGCCAGGTGGTGGAGCGCGAACCGCGCTTTGTGCACGTCTACACGCACGAGATTCTGGGCATCCGCCTGCCGGAGATCGATTTTCGCGTCTCGTGCAGCAAGGGCTTCTATGTTCGCACGTACGCGCACGACATCGGCGAGGATCTGGGCTGCGGCGCGCACCTAAAATCCCTGCGCCGCACGCGCTCCGGGCGCTTCACGCTCGAGCGTTCCGTCACGGTCGACCAGCTCAAGAACAGTGGCCGTGACGCGCTCCTGGCAAAAATCATCAGCCTGCCAGAGGTTTCGCGCTTGAGGGGGGCGTAGCCAAAGGAACAAGGAACAAGATGGGAGAATCGACATGGACGTCGCGGTGCGAATGTCGAAACTTCTTTCTTCCTCCTTGTTTCTTTCAAAGATGAACGTCATTCAATCGATCCCGGATTTGTCGTCCGTTCCCGGTCCAGCCTACCTCGCGGTGGGTGTCTTTGACGGCGTGCATCTTGGCCACCAAGCGGTGGTGCAACGGGCGATGGACGATGCACGGCGCGAGTCCGGCGGCCACGCGGTGGCGGTCACGTTTCATCCGCACCCGATGAAGGTTCTGCGACCTGACGCCGCGCCGCGGTTGCTCACTTCGACGGCGCACAAACTGAAGGTCCTCGCGTCAATGGGCATCGCGCAGACCCTCGTCATCCCGTTCGATCTGGAGTTTTCACGCACGCCACCGGAGAAGTTCATCGCCGATCTCTGCACCGCGTGCCGGCCGCTGCGCCAGATCGGCGTGGGCTACGACTGGTCGTTCGGCAAGGGACGCGCGGGAAACGTCGACCTGCTGACACGTCTTGGTCGCACGATGAATTTCACCTGCGTGGGGTTGCCGCCGGTGGTCGCGGCCGACGGCAGCCAGATCAGCAGCACACTGATCCGCGCGGCGGTGGAGGCCGGCGAACTGGCGCGTGCGACCGAACTGCTCGGTCGCGAGTTCACGATTTTGGGGACCGTGGTGGAGGGCCGGAAGCTCGGCCGCACTCTGGGATTCCCGACGGCCAATCTCGCCGCGCACAACGAGCAATTTCCGCCGAACGGCGTCTATGCGGCCGCCGCCTGGTTTGGCGGGAACGAATACGCCGGGGTGGTCAATCTTGGCTACCGACCGACCGTCAATGATGCCGAGCCGGAACGCCTGCTCGAACTGAATGTCTTCGATTTCGACGGCGACCTCTACGGGATGGAAATTGAAGTCGCGTTTCGCGCCTACCTTCGAGCGGAGCGAAAGTTTGCCGGCCTCGACGAACTCAAGGCACAGATCGGGGTGGATGTGGTTGCGGCGCGAAAAGCACTACGCGTTATGGGCTAAGGGTTATGGGTCATGAATGGACGGAGATTTGAAGCCGCAGCCCATAATGCATAGCTCATAACGCATACCTATTCGACGTTCACCGCATCCGGCTTTAGCGCTTCGGTCACGGTTTCAATGGTCGCCTCGGGAGCGCTCAGGAGGCGCCGGAACTTTACCGTCACCTCGCCGCGTTTGCGCGGGAGACCCAAACGCTTCAGGCCGTCGATGTGCACCGGCAGGACTGGCGTGCCCGTGGCGGCGGCGATGCGGGCAAAGCCGTGCTTGAGATCGAGCAGATGCCCCACGCGCGAGATGCCGCCTTCCGGGAAAAGGCAGACGACGTGGCCGGCCTCGAGCGCTTCAATCGTGGCCTTCAAGCCGTCTTGAGATCTTCCTGGCATAATCGGGATGGTGCGCATCAAGCGCATGAGCCAGCGCAATCCAATCTGGTAGTACCAAGGTTCGTAGACCACGAAGCGCACATGGCGCGGGCAGGCCGTCTGGATGAGCGCGGCGTCGCCATAGCTGATGTGGTTTGGTAGCAGCAACACCGGCCCTTCGTGCGGGAGTTGCTCAAGCCCGGTGACCCTGGGTCGGAAAATCCACTCGCCCAGGCGCCGCGAAAGCCGCAGAAGCCAAAGGTAAAACGGATGGACCGGCTTGGTGTGCGCCGGCGGATTAATCTTCGTCGACTTCGCGGACATCGCCGGAGAAGTAGCAGGTTCTGTGAGGTTCATGGACGGATTTTCACCGGGAAGCACACTTTGAGGAAATCGATTGATCCAAGTGCTCAATCGACCAGGCCGATTGGAGGTCAAAAGCGCTGCGTGAGCTCCGCGAAACTCACGGCATGGTCGGCGAAGGAAAACGTGCCGTCTTCGCGCATTTCGCGTGCGGCGCGGAGAAAGGCGCCGAACGCGGCGCGGGCGAGGGCGCTGCCGATGCTCACGCGCCGGACGCCAAGGGCCGACAGCTCCGCCAAGCTCAGGTTCGCGCCGCGCAGGCCCATCACCACGTTCACGGGTCGATCCACGGAGCTCACGACAGCGGCAATGTCTTCGCGCCTCGACAGGCCGGGCGCATAAAGCACATCCGCGCCCGCTTCCTGATACGCCTGGAGGCGTAGGATCGCATCGTTGAGGTCGGGCCGGCCGACGAGGAAATTCTCTGCGCGCGCGGTCAACGTGAAGGGAAACGGCAGATCGCGCACCGCCTCGACCGCGGCGCGCACGCGATCGACTGCCTGCGCGAGTTCAAAAAGCGGTGCGTCGGCGCACTGGGTCGCATCCTCGATGGACGCGCCGGCGAGGCCGGCGGCGGCGGCGAGCTGGTAGGTCTCGGCCACCGCCCCGGGGTCCTCCCCGTAGCCGTTTTCGAGATCGGCACTGACGGGAAGATGGGTGGCGGCGACAATGGCGCGGACGTGCGCCAGCATTTCATCACGGCCGATCTGGTTGTCGCGCCGGCCAACCGAGAATGCATAGCCGGCGCTGGTGGTGGCGAGGGCCTCGAAGCCCTCCTGCTGCAGCAACCGGGCGGTTCCCGGATCCCACGGGTTGGGGATGATGAAGGCTGCGGCGCGCGCGTGCAGTGCGCGAAAGGCGATTGCTTTTTCAGCTTGGGTTGGCATGGGAGGAAGGGGCGTGGGAATGACTTTCTACGCCGGGCCGCGTTGACACGCCAGCGCGGCGACCACTCTCCGAGCCCGATGACGAAGCCAAAATCCAAAGACCCCCTGCACGGGGTCACGCTTAAGGCGATGCTCACGCACCTCGTCGAGCAACACGGCTGGCCCTGGCTGGCGAAGCAAATTGAAATCCGCTGTTTTCTTTTCGATCCGAGCGTCAACTCGAGTCTCAAGTTCCTGCGCCAGACCCCTTGGGCGCGGACCAAGGTCGAGGGCCTCTATCTTTGGACGATGAGTCACACGGATCGGACCTGTTGATTTACGCTTGGCTTCACTTTTCATCCTTTCTTTCGAGATTCGAATTTCGAACTTCGAGTCGCTGCGGCCTTGGCCGCAGTTCCATCCCGTGCTTGCGTAGCGGTCCGGACGTCCGGCAAGCTGAACGGGCCGTCAGCAACACTTCATGGATACCGCGCAAAGCATCGTTCACTCAGTCGAACAAGGGAAGGCCTCGCGCGTCATCCGGGTGGCGGTGATCCTCGTGGGCATCGTGGCGGTGGCGTTGATTTTCCTGCTCGCGCGGTTTCGGGGCTTCTATCACGCCGAAGCGATGGACCAGGCGCAGCTCTCCCGGCAGATCGCGAACGGCCAGGGATTCACCACAAAATTCATCCGCCCCCTCGCGCTCTGGCAGCTGGAAAAGAACACCGGCGTCAAGGTGAACCTGGCAAAGGCGGAGATGCCTGACACCTTCAACCAGCCGCTGCCCGCGTTGTTGAATGTGATCCCGGTCACGCTCTCCGGGAATGCGATGAACTTCGGAGCGTTCGTTTACGTGCCGGTCGAGGAGCGATGGATGGCCGCATTCGCGATGCTCCTGTTCCTCGGCGCCATCGTGGCGCAGTTTTTTCTCGTGCGGCGCCTCTTCGATCAGCGGCTCGCGTTCCTCGTCGCGGGGTTGATGTTGGTCTGCGATTTGTTCTGGCAATTTTCCCTGACCGGCTTGCCGCAGATGTTGATGGTGCTGATTTTCTCGGGCGCGCTGTATACGGTGTCGCGGGCGATCGAGGACAACCAGGCCGGGGCGCTTGCGGTGCGCTGGTTTGCCGCCTCCGGCGTGCTGTTTGGCCTGCTCGCGCTGTGCCACGGCCTCGCCTTCTGGCCGTTTCTGGGCTTGTTGATCTTTGCCGGCGTCTACTTCCGCCCGCGCGGCCTTGCAGTGGCCGTGATGCTGACGGCCTTCCTCCTCGTGGTGACGCCCTGGCTCATCCGGAATTACCACGTCTCGGGGCACATTTTTGGCACCGCGTATTTTTGGATCTACGACGGCGTGAAGGGGACGGCTTCAGTCATTTTCCGCTCGAGCCCGCCGGAGCTGAACGAGGTGACGCCGATGTGGTGGCGGCCGAAGCTTCAGGCTAGTTTACTGGCGCAAGCCGGGAGTCTCTTCGGACTGCTGGGCAGCAGCGTGGTGGCGCCGCTCTTTTTCGTGGCCCTGCTCCATCCGTTCAAGCGCCGCGAGACCGCCCATCTGCGCTGGGCTGTCCTGGCGATGTGGCTGCTGACCATGTTTGGAATGGCGCTCTTCGCCGTGCAGCCCGGGTCGTCGGCGGTCGACCCCGTCTCCTCGAATCAACTCCACGTGCTGTTCACCCCGATCATGATTGCCTTTGGCCTCGCGTTTCTCCTGATGCTGACGAGCCGGTTGAGTTTCTCGGCGGTGCCCTTGCTGCAGGCGGCGTTCATCACGGGGCTGTTCATCCTCTCGGGATTGCCCCTGCTGCTTTCGCTGTTACCGAGTTCCGCGCCGCCCCTGCGATATCCGCCTTATTTCCCGCCGCTGACCCGCCAACTCAAGACCTGGGTCGGCGACGGAGAAGTGGTGGTCAGTGATCAGCCTTGGGCCGTGGCTTGGTATGCCGACCGCAAGTCCCTCTGGATGCCGGCAAAAATGGCCACTTTGGTTTCGATGAATGATTACACGTCGCTGGGCGTGCCAGTCGCCGGGGTCTTTCTGTCGCCGGTCACCGGCCACAGCCGGCTGTTCGCCGACGTTCTCAAAGGCGAGTTCAAGGACTGGGTCCAAGTCATTCTCCGTGCCCCGGGCCCAACCTTTCCCTTCAAAGAGGCCGTCCCTCTCCCGCCGGACGGGGAATTCATCTTTTACTCGGACCGAAAGCGCTGGGAAGTGGCACGCTAGGGAATACTGGGAGCAGGGGACGCGGACAGCGAAGGCTGGCCAGTCGGTTCAGGGCAAAATCCCCCTTTCACAACCGGCTGAACCGTGCGTAGTTTGCCCCCCCATGCCGACCGGAAAGTCGACCGCCGCCAGTGTATCACCGCCCGATTTCGAGAGCGCCATGGAGCGGCTTGAATCCATCGTGGAGCGGATTGAATCCTCGCGGCTGCCGCTGAACGAACTCGTGACCAGTTATGAGGAAGGGACCAAGCTGGTCAAGACCTGCACCGACCATCTTGCCGCCGCCGAACAACGCATTGAAATAATTACCCGAACCGCTGCGGGCGAACCCCAAGTCGCGGCTCTGACCGCCCGCGCCGCCGCACCCGCCGAGCGAGCCCCGAAACCCGCCCTGAAAAAGCTAACCTCCGCCGAAAAGTCATCCGATGAAGTCTCACTCTTCTGAATCCGTCATGGCCTCAGCCATCAAGGACGCCTCCTCCGAGCCTGTCGCCGCGGCCCCCGTGGAAGTGCAGGCGCCTGCGTGCCCCATCCTCTCGAAGATCAACGATCCGTCCGATGTCCGCGCCCTGCCGGAGTCTGATTTGCCCCAACTCGCGCAGGACATGCGCGACGCGCTGATCTATTCGATGTCGGAAAGCAATCCGACCTCCCTCGGCGGTCACCTCGGGCCAAACCTCGGCGTCGTCGAGCTGACCATCGCGCTGCACCGCGTCTTCGCCTCGCCGAAG
>JANMQT010000332.1:0-24256 GCA_031370675.1 Verrucomicrobiota bacterium | reverse complement strand
GCCCTCGACGTAGGAAACGGTGAACATCGGTCGCTCGCGATTCAGTACGCGGTAAACCTTCACCGTGACCGAGCCGGAAGTGACAGCCAGCGGATACGTTTCAGGCTCGCCCGCCGTCCTTTTCTTCGCTTTGCTGACTTTCATTTCCGCAACATTCCCTGTAATGCAGGAGTAATGCAAGCGGATCTTTCAACATTTTGTTAGAGTAAAGTAAGCGGGCTGTAAATCCGCTGGCTTTGCCTTCGATGGTTCGAATCCATCTCTGCCCAGTTTTTCAGCGTCGCAAGTCGAACGGCGAAAGTCGAGGCTCGAGGGTCGACAGCCAGAATCTACCGACGGACAAATCTTTCTTCGTTTTTCTCCTCGTGGCAACGCCACGATGTGATGGTAGCCGGGGGGGCGTCCAAACCCCGGAAATTCACGTTAATGAAATCGCCGTCTCGACGAACGCAGATATCCGGGTTCTGCGAACCCCGGCTACCATCGAGTCGTCGCAGTCGCGACTCGGGACATGAGCGCGCAGCCTGTGTCCCACCGGTGTGACCCCGCCAGCATGGGTCACGGCTCGACAACGTAATCGTGCAACGCCGATGTGATGGTAGCCGGGGGTGTCTAAACCCCCGGTATCAACGTATCAAGAATCAGCCGCCGCGGCAGCGGCGGCGCGAGGCGCCGCATCGAAATGACGGGTCACCCATTTCGAGCCCACATCGGAAAATTCCACAGCGGGACAGGTCTCTTGTGGGTCGGTCCTGTCGGCCGTCGACCTAGAAGTTGGCCGCGGGATTTGTCGCTGTCGACGGGGTCTGGACGGGTCCGAAATTCCCTCCAATGCTCGGCAGATATTGCCCGAGTCCGTTGTTGCCGCTCGTGTTTCGGATAATGATATCGGCCGCGCCGGCTTCGATGCCATAGCGGTGATTGTCACGCGTTTGAATGCTCTCGATACGCGAACCGGAGCCAGCTGCCACGCGGACGCCGGAACCGACGGCCCCTGCCCCGCTGCCAGCCCCGTTGTTTTCAACCGTGCAGTTCTCGACCCGGCAACCGCCGAAGATGGCGATGCCGTCGCCGGTGTTATCGTTCGCACTGCAGCGCGTCACCTCGGTGCGGATGTCCGTGGTGATGCCCGCCCCGGTGGTGACAAGTCCGTTCGTTGAGGTGGTGCAATCGGTCACCCGGCAACGCTGGCCGACTTGAATTCCGTGCGAATCGTTCCCGGCCGACACGCAGTTCAGCACCTGACAGCGGTCGGTCGTCACAATCCCGATTTCGCTGCCATCGACCCGGCTGTTCGTGACCAAGCCGGTCGAGTTGGAAAAGAAATTCAACCCGATCCCAGCCCCGGAGCCGGCGCCGGAGTTGTGGACGTTGGTGACCGAGCAACCCTGGACTAATTGCGAAGCCTTGATGCCCCAAATGAAGGCGGTCGAGTTAAAGGTGGCATTGAAGACCTGTGAGTCGGCGCAGGTGAACGACGATATCCCTGCGCTGGAGCTGGCGCTCCCCGCGCCCTGGCTCATTCCCGAAACCTTGCAGGACTGAACCACCGAACCGGAAATGCCGATGATGAAAGTTGTCAAACCCGTGCCGACCGAGGACACGACGCAGTGGTTGACCAACGAGCCAACGATCCCGGAGATGGTCGTCCCGGAGGCGTTGAGGACGGTACAATTGGTGACCGTGCCGGTGCAGGTGATGCCGATCACTGCCGTACCGCCGATGGTTTGCACTGCGCAGTTCACGGCGGTGACATACGAGTTGATTCCCGTGACGCTCGCGCCGCCGGAAAGGTTGTGCACGGTGCAGGTTTCGATCTGGTCGGCCGTAAAGCAGGCATCCGGGACCGCGGCGACATTGATGTCACGAGCCGCGCACCGCAGGATCTGGGTACTGGCTTGTTGGTCGAGCACGATGGCATTGCCGGAATTGAGAACGGTCACATCGCTGACTGCCGCGCCCGCCCCGACCAGGCGGATGCCCGCACTGGGCCAGTCGGCGAGGTGGCCATTGACGATGCGGGTCCCGCGGTGCGAGCCGCCCGTGATGATGCCCGTCAGACTTCCGGAGACGCCGCCAACCGTGAATCCGTTTAAGTCGATGTTGACATTATCAGCCACCACCTGAATCCCGTTCTGGCCAGACGCGCCGCTGATGTTTCCGGTGAGATAGTACGAGCCGGACTGGCGGATAATGAAGCTATTCCCGGCATCGCCCAGACAATTGGCCGAATTAATGATCGTGCGGGCCTCGACTTGATCGAGCGATTTCATCGACGGGTTTGGTGCGCCCGGTGGAGTCAGGGAACCTTGACCGAAAATGGAGCCAACCAGAGCACTGGCACCCGCGAGCACAGCGATTGGAAGGAGCGTGCGTGTTTTCATTGGGTTGCAATTCTAAGCAGGAATCGCTCCTCCTTGACAGGCATCGCTGAGTCAGTCGCGGAAAACGATTGGAACGAGAAAGGGACAGGTCCAAATCGCACCCACGATGGGAAACGTTCTTTGTCGTGTTCCCGCTAAAGTCTCTTGTGGGAGCCGTCGCAAAGGGGGCGGTTGCTGCTGTGCTTGCAGGCGCAGAAAAAAACCTGCTCGGCTTTTTCGGCGGTGTAGGCCATGGGAGCGAACTCGCTTCCCTTGTGCGACCCGTCGCAAAAAGGTTGCGAAGCACTTTTTCCACAGGCGCACCAGTAGTACGTCTTGCCAGCCTCTACAGTCACGGGAATCGGGGATTTTTGGGCGATGATGGGTTCGGACATGGGTCTTGGAAATATGGAGGGTGAACTTGCGCGAAATACTTTGCATGGGCGTCGGGTCAGCGCGACCAGCCACAAACTGAAGCATGGACCTGACAGCTACCATGGACAGCTTCAAAGGCGCAGGTCCTTTGCCGCTTATGCCGGTGGTGATAAGGAGTTTTAGGTTCCGTAATGCATCTGAGGCCCGACTTGGACACGAGATATGGGTATGAAGACCATATTCTGCCTCATGCTGGGGTTTGGGAACATCACCATGACAGCCGCTCTGAGTGGGCCCACCCTCGAACACTGGCTCGTTGCCAGTCTGGCCACCTCCATTGGCGCCGCCGGATTCTTCTCCTGGCGCTGGCTCCTCTCCCAGACCTCGACCTCAAAGCTGGCGGACGTTCGGATCTCTGAATGAATCTGCAAGGGGGCGGGCCCCTGACGAAGTTTCCTTTAGTGAGCAGACGCCAGGGAAACAGCCGCCGCATCCAGGAGCGTGTCAAGATCGGCTCGCTGCAACAATCGCCCAGCCAGAACGACGGCGCGGATGCGTTGCGTGTGACGGATGTCGGCAAGCGGATTGTCGTCGAGCAACAATAGATCCGCGCGTTTGCCCACGTTGATGGAGCCGCTGCGGTCGCCCACTCCCAAAAACTCGGCCGGCCAGATGGTGGCGGCCCGGAGCGCATCCGCCGGGCTCAATCCGGATTCAACGAGCAGCTCCAGCTCTTTGTGCAGCGCATATCCGGGATAGACCAGAGGCATCGGCGCGTCGGTCCCCGCCAGAATGCGCACCCCGGCCGCCTGCAAAGTTTTGACGATTTGGCGCGAGACCTCCCAGCGCCGGGCGGCCAGCCCCTCCTCGCCGACGGCGTGTTCCCTGATCTTGAGAAACCGCTCCCAGCGCGCCTGTTCATCCGGGCGCAGGTAACGCCAGCGCGGGTCGTCCCGAAAAGTCGTCGGGGATCCGCGCGCTTCGAAATATGGAAGGACCAGGGTCGGCACCTGGACCTGATTCGTCTTGGCGAGTGCGGCGGCAATCCGAGCGCAAATCAGCGGGTCGAAACTCTCCAGCACGTCCCGCTCTTGCGCGTCGAGTCGTTTGGCGATCTCCGCGTCGTCCCGTCCCTTTCGAGCGGCGAGCCATGGCAGTTCCCGGGCTGTGCATGCCTCATAAACCTGGGTGAGATGTTCATTGCTCCGCTGCCCGGCCGTCGCGGCGTCGAGCAGACTCACGGCGGCGGGAATGTGCCCGCACACCGGAATTTTCAGGACGCGCGCCTCCTCGAGGATCGCGCGCCATTGAGGTTCGCGCACTTCAGAAAAGATCTTCACAAAATCCGCGCCGGCCGCTCTGGCCTGCCGGACTTGCTGGCGCGCCGCCTCGACGGTCCCGGTGCCCGCGGCCACGCCGGCCGCCACCAAAAAGGGGGCGATGAGCTCGCCCCGGTCCACCTTGGCGCGCCAGCCTTCCACCACGGTCATTTGCGCGGGCTCGGTCCGCATCTCGCGGACGGCCGTGACGCCATTGGCGACGAAAAGTGGGAAGGCCCACTCGTTGGGTGCCCGCCGCGAAGCGTTGTTGAAAAGATGGACATGCATGTCCACCAACCCCGGCATGAGATAGCGGCCGCGACCGTCGACACGCACCGCGGCGGATGGAATGTCGATCGTGTCCGGCGCACCGATCGCGGTGATGCGGCCATCGACGATCAATACCGTTTGCGGCTTCAAGTTCTCGCCGCTCACCACGTCCACCACCGCGACATCTTCAATCGCGATGCTGGGACGCTGAGTTGCCTTGACCGGGCCGTGCGCCTGCGCGAGATGCGGCAAGCCCAACATCGCGAAGGTCGCAAATGTCGCGAGCAGGGCGCGCTGTGATTTAGCGTTCCAGTTCACAGATCAACGGCAGCACAAATGCCACGACATCCTGCACGATCGTCTCGGTGGTGCGTCCGGCGAATTCAGCCTTTCGCGCTTTCCAGTCCAAACTCTTTATCTGATCGGTCAGGACCACGCCGCTCACGGCGAGACCGGCCGGAAGACGAACCTCAAATGGATAACCTTTGATTCTCGACGTCACCGGACACGCCAGGAGCAAACCCGTCTTTCGATTGTACGCTTCCGGCGAAAGCACGAAGGCGGGACGCCGGTCCGCCTGCTCATGTCCGGCCTGGGGATCGAACGTCAGCCAGATCAAATCACCGCACTTGGGGACATATCCGGCCATCACCACGCCTCCCGACCGACCCTTGGCCCGGTCGAAATCGCTGCTTGCCGATTCGACTTCGTAATTTGCTTCAGAAGGTCGGCCAAAGCGTGCTGCTTGCGCACCACGGGACGGATGACGAGCGCGCCGGATTTGAGCGTTAGTTCCACCCTGGACCCTTCGGTGATCCGGGTCTCTGCCGCATAGTTCTTGGGAATGCGCAGCGCCAGGCTGTTGCCCCATCGTTGCACGGCCGTTTGCATGTGTCTACAATGTAGCTACGGTGGTCAGCCGTCAAACAATTCCCGACCAATGAGGTAACATCGACAGGGATGAAAAAGCGGCAGGTCCTTTGTCGCGCGGCGGCGATGGCGGGCGGAACTCGCCGTCAGAGTGAAACAGATCGAACGGATCGAACGGGCTCGCGGCATAAAATTTGACCGCCGTGGCGGAACGGGAGAAAAGGGGCGGGCGTGCCAAACCACCAACTGTCCGTCGATCGCGAAAAAGAACGGCATGAAGCGCGGACGGCGCGAAGCCGGTGGCTGCTCGGCGGATTACTGATCGCGTTTATTCCCACCGTCTATTTTTTTTCGCAGTTCACCCGACCGGGCGGACTGCTGAACCTGATCGAGTTCGGCGCGCAGTTCGAGGAATCGTCGGTGCCCGCGGTGGCGGCCTTGCACCCGCCGCGTAATTTTGGTCACGGCTACGATGCCCAGTGGTACGCACAAGTTGCGATGGATCCGTTTCTGCGTGATCCGCGAACCGCCGCTGCCGTCGATGACGCGGGCTACCGCGCGCGCCGCATTTTCCTGCCGCTCCTTTCGAACGTGCTCGGGTGGGGCAATCCCACCCTCACGCTCAACCTCCTCGCCTCGCTCAACTACGTCTTCTTTCTGGCGTTGCTCTGCGCCGTGAGCGTCGCCCTCCGACCGGACTCCCCGCGACTTTGGGCGGCTGCCGCCGCCGCCGTCCTCACGACCGGGACGATGGATTCGCTGCATCGCGCATTGACCGATCTTCCGGCGGCCACGCTGATCTTTGTAGCCGTCATGTTTCCTTTGACGGCGTCCCGGATCGCGCTACTAGCCACCGCCATTCTCACGCGCGAGACGGTGGTATTAAGTGCGATTCCGTGCGTGATCGGTCTGCCATTGTTCAGGCGCAGCAACCTGCTCCGACTGGTGGCCGTTCTCCTGCCGGCAGTGGCTTGGTATGCCTACCTGTTGCTTCACCTGCGCGGCTGGGGAGGCGGGCCGGAAGGGAATTTTGAGTTTCCCGGCGCCGCCATCGCGCAGCGCATGGCGGTGGGCTGGTCGGACCTGGTCGAGCGCCCGAACGACCGCCGGTTTTTCCTGCTCTTGACGCCGATCTGCCTGGTGGTTCAGGCCGTTTATCTTTGGCGCTTTCCCAAACTCGATTCCGCATTGTGGTGGAGCGGAATCGGCTTTACCGCCCTGCTCTTCATCATTGGTCCCCAGGTCTGGGTGGGAAACATCGCCGCAACGAGGGTGCTGCTCCCGATGACGATCGCTTTCAATGTGCTCCTCGCCACGCAGCGACCGGCCTATTTCTGGCTTTGGTTTGGCCTCGGCAATGCGGGCTTGGGTTGGGGTCTTCGCAAACTCACGATCGATCTGGGTCTGGCGTGACCACCGGCTGGGCCGGTCGGTTCGTGTCTTTCGCTTCTTCGGCGGTGGAAACGTCGACTGTTCACTGCTGCGGCGGCTTGCGGAGGAGCAATCCCAGCCACATCTCGCGATGGGTCACGGGCGCGTCGCGCGGGATCCAGGTTTTCGCGAAGGCCGTGGCCAGCGAAAGGTTCGCAGCAATCATCAGCATGGCGGCCGCCAGTGCCGCGTGTCGCCAGCGAAAGGCCGCGATTCGCTGGAACAGAAAGGCACTGCCGGCCATGAAGAACAGGACGCTGCCCTCGAAGGCACGGGAACCGAAGGCCGGCCCGAACCACCATGTTTCCCACGCGGCATTTACCCAGCAGGTGGCCAGCAGGCTGAGCAACCAGCAAATCTCGGGTCGCCGCCATGCCTGCGCCGGACCGCGCTGAAACAACCACCAAATGAATCCCAGAAAACCTGCCAGCAGATACGGCGACCAATAGAAAAGCCCGTGGTAGGGCGAAAAGAGGACCGCAAGAAGCTGCGGGCGCGTGAAGTAAAAGACTTCGCCCTCATACGAATAGATCAGCCACGAGCCATAGACGATTTTCCACCCGATCAATTGGACACTGAGAACGGCAAAGAACGCTGCGAGCGCGGCACTCACGCGCCCGAGCCACGGCAGCACGAGGCGAAAGCCACGCGGTGAGGTCGGCGCGGCCGAACGCAGATGAAGCCGGAGCACCTGGAACGCGAGAACCACCGGATAGAGCAGGTAGATGACCGTCTGGTAGCGCGTGATCGCGAGCAGTCCGGCGCTGGCGCCGCAAAAAAACCAAGGCCACCAGACCGCCGGATTCCGCCGGAAGGCATGCGCGCTCGCATAGCACGCGGTCAGCGCGAAGAACACGGTGTTGTGCGCGTAACCCAGATGATAGGTCTGATACAAAAATAGAAAACTGCCCAGCCACGTGACCAACACCGCGAGGGCGGCAATCTCACGCGGAAACCATTTCGTGAGCACCTCAGTGGCGAGGAACAGACTGGCGATGGCGAGCGCGAGCTGGCCCAGCAGGACGGTGAGTTGGTAAATCGGGCCAAAGCCGTCCTCCGGCGGCGCGGTGGTCGGAGAAATGCCGCCCCAAAAATGGGCGAGCACGTCAGCCGCGACGAAGGATGGCGTGTTGATGAAAGCCCAGCCCACCCCGTATTTGTTCGGCTGCCTTCCAATCGGGGTGCGCGGAAAGCGGAGCGCGTTCGCCTTGGCTTCGGGCGGCAGCGATGGGCAGTCCCGAATGTCGTCCGTGAAATCAAATTCGCCGCCCCACAACGGGGAGCGGAGCCAAAAGTAGTAAAACGATTGATCCCAACCGCTGATCGCGCTGATCCGTGGATACGAGGCGAGTCCGCCCACGCGGTAAACAAACGACGAGCCGCCCGCGAAGCACGCGATGAGCGCGAAGCACCACAGCCAGCCCCGATAGGCACGGGGCGCGGTTGCGCGTGGCTCGTTCGGCGCGGATTGAAGATAGGGCGAGGCCATCGTGCGCGCGTCGAATCTTTGCAGGAAACCAGAATGTGGTCCGATGCTGAAGGACGATCTTCGTTCTTCTGGATGGACGCTGCCGTCCCACTGGAGCCTTGGAGGCAGGCACTGCGCAAACCCGCGTTGAAACGCTGGGCGATTGTCTGGCGTCCCGCGCCGGGGTTCTCTCAGCGGATCGAGATCGTTTGCTTCATTCGACTAATCCAAAGCCAAGATCGGTGTGATTTTCGACAAGGGACGGACCGTCGCTTTGGGGTCGGCGTGCGAAGTTACGTCAAAATGATGAGGCAACACGTTGCCGGTGACATCCTACCTTTCCCAAGCCGACGCCCATGCCATTGCGCCCAATGACCATTTCGACCATGGCCTTGCGTTGAGCCTGCGCGACGATTGGCCGGCTCTCACGCAGGAACGGGCGCCCAGCGAGCATCCTCACCCCCCGCCTTCCACAAGGGCATGAAGGCCAGGGAAATAGGCGTTCCCAACCCGGTAAGAGATGCACGTCTAGCGTCGTCGTCCGCCGCGTCGCCTTGTCGGCTTTGGATCGCCGGGCGGTATCCGTGGTTGGTGGACCGCGCTCGCGGTCGGGACGGCCGCGACTTTTTCCGCCAAGTAGATGACATGCGCGCAGCGCTTCGAACGCTGGTGTGCCTTTGCCGGGTGGGCCTCGACCCTGAAAC
Organism: Verrucomicrobiota bacterium; assembly: GCA_031370675.1. GTDB lineage: Bacteria > Verrucomicrobiota > Verrucomicrobiia > Chthoniobacterales > SZAS-18 > SZAS-18. The sequence continues at coordinate 15,456 of JANMQT010000332.1, read as the reverse complement.
CAGCCCGCTCGAGTTGTTCCACGAAAAACCGTTCCGGCTCCGCAGACCAAAACGCCACCTTGCCACCCGGCTTGAGCGCGCGCTTGATCAGGCCGAAGCCGCGTCGGTCGTAGAGGCGCGAGTTGTCGCGCTGAACGAAGGAGGTGGGTCCGTTGTCGACATCGAGCAGAATGACGTCGTACGCGGCCGGTCCGGCGCGGTGAATGACCGCGAACACATCCTCCACCAGCACCTGAACGCGAGGATCAGCGAGGAGCGCACCGTTGACCTGGACCAGGAACTCACGGTTCCACGCAACCACCTCCGGGAGCAGTTCGGCGACCTGGACCGTGGCGCGGCGGCCGACGAGTTCGAGCACGCGCTTGAGGCTGAAGCCGAGGCCGAGGCCGCCAATCAACACGCAGGCATCGGGTTGGCGGTATAGCGACTGGCAAGGGAGTTGCGCGAGCAGGAGCTCCGACGTCGTGGAGGTGGTGCTCATGAGCTGACGGCCATTGAGCTTCAGGAAAAACTCGCCGTCGTGCTCATGAAGCGTGATTTGCGATCCGTCGGGCGTACGGGTCGAGGCGAGATTGCGGAAGGGTTTCAAGGTGGTTCGATCCGCACCATGGGTGAGCAACGGCGGCTGAGGAACCACGAATTGACACGAATGAACACGAAGGAATTGGGATTTTTAACCGTAGATTTACGCAGATTTTTGGATGGAGCAATGGTGGCACTGACGTCACATTCAAGTGACTTTTCATGGCGCCCTCCTCGTTCTCTGCGGTTCGGTTCCGCATTATCCACTCCCGAAATAATCTGCGCAAATCTGCCGTTAACCAAATCGGTTTCCTGCCCCTCATTCGTGTTTCATTCGTGTAAATTCGTGGCTCCTGACTTTTCCGCTGGCTCGTCGATTTTCCGGAAAATCATCCAGACCCCAACCAACACCAGCGCTGTCCCGAAGAGGAAGGAGGCGGATAGTCTTTCGCCCCCGGCCAGCCAGCCGATGGCAATTGCGCCCGGCGGTGTGATCAGCGAAATCGTCTGCAGATTCGCCAGCTTCATGCGAGGAAGCAGCCAGTAGAGGAGCAGGAAGGCGAGCGCCGAGCCGATCACGGCGAGATAGAGCAGGCAGAAAATGGCGAGGACAGTCCAGTGAAAGTGGACGGGATTTCCTTCGACGATCCAACCGGCCACCACCATGGGCGCGGTGCCGAAAATCATTTGCCACGCGGCGATCATCGCGGGCGCGAGCGGGATCGCGCGGGCCTTCATCAGGACGTTGGAATAAGCCGCGCACGCGCTGCCCACCACGATCCCGAGCCCACCCCAAAAGGCGAGCAGCCCGTTGAAATCAAGCAGGCGCGCGCAGATCGCCGCCACGCCGCCCACGGCCACGATGGCGCCGGCGAGCCGTTGCCAGCGCAGCGGTTCGGCCGGCAGGAGGAAGTGTCCGAAGACCAGACCAAAAATGGGAATCGTGGCCTGAAGCACCGCCGCCAGGCCGGATGATACGTGCAGCTCGCCCCAGAAGAGAAGGCCGTAATTGACGGCGAACATCAGCACGCCCGTGAACGCGAGCAGCGTATAATCCTCGCGTCGAGCGGGCAGCATGCGCACGCGACCCGCGGAGATCGCCACCAGGACGCCGATCGCAAGCACGAAGCGAATTGCGACGTACGAGATCGGCGGAAGATCCCGCAGGCCCACCTTGATGACCAGCCACGTGGAACTCCAAATGACGCACAGCGCGATAAAGGCGGCGACCACTCGCCACTCGCGGCGCGGCCGAACCGGTGATCCGGGTGAGGGGAGGGGCGGATGCACGCGCGGCAGTCGCGGGGAACCCATGGCTCGTAAAGCCAGCGCAGCCGCCTTCGCCGCGCGAGGTTCTTCTGCTATGCGAGCGTATCGTCGTCCGGCTCTTTCTTCAGCAGGGTGAGCTTCACCGCGGCCGTGCCAGTTTGCGGGGCGGGAGGCTCAAGCGAAGGCGGATCTTGATCCTCAGGATCAATGGGATGCATCCGGAACGTGGTGCGCAGATAAGCGGCCGCCGCCTCTTTTTCCTCGGGCGTCAGACTCAGTGAGTCGGGTGGCGGTTCAGCGTCCACGCCTCAAAGCTAACGCCGTTTTGACGCCAAGGGCAAGGCCCGGCGCTGACGGCTGTCGGCGGTTTATGCAGGTATTTGAGCGCATCCGGGTCCGTCGGGCCGATTCTGTTGGGTGGCTCGGCGTGATCATACCCGCCGAGACGCGGGGGTGGATTCGCGTTTCGTTGGCGAATTCTCTTCAGGGGCGGGGCATTGGCGACCGCCGAAGCCTCCCTTTTTCTCGTCCTTACGCAGATTGCAAAAATTCATGATATCTTCCATTTCCCTCAGGCCTTTGTTTCGCTCCCTTGGTGCTGTTTTCCTGGTCGCATTGGCGCTGTTCGCTCCGACCCGGCCGGCCCTCGCCCTAACGCCCACGTTTACCCAAATCATTGTTTTTGGGGACAGTCTGTCCGACGACGGAAACATCACGCGGCGCGTCAACGACCTCTTTTTCCTCAGCTATCCGGGGCATGATTTCGATTACGCGGACGGACGATTCACCAACAGCACAAATACCTTTCCCCCCTCCCTGCGGTTTGCGGGTGTCTGGCATGAACAGCTGGCCGGAAAGTTCCTGCAACTAACACCCGCCACCTACAGCCTCTCCCTCGGCTTGGATTACGCCTTCGGGGGCGCCACCACGAATGACGGGGTCATTCAGCGCACGGTCATCTCCAACGTCACGCCCTTTGGCGGAGGCCAGCTCGCGATCCGGATCGACAATCTCGGTCAGCAAATCACGAATTATCTGGCCAGCCACACGCCCGACCCTGGTGCGCTTTATGTCGTCTGGGGCGGAGGCAACGACCTCTTTGATGATGCCGGCTCCGCGAATGTCACGGCGACGGCCAACCGCGTGGGCGCCCTTGTATCCCGGCTCGCCGTGGCCGGCGCGAGGAATTTTCTGGTGCCTAACATCCCCGCACTCGGCGCGGTGCCGCATTACAATCTGACAAGTGGGGCTGCCGCGCTGAACGCCGCTTCAGACAGCTACCGGACGCAGCTCAGCGTCGTACTTGACGCCACCTCGTCAACCCTCGTTTCGCAAGGCATCACCGCGCAGATCTACCGGCTGGATATTTTCACGCTGTTTCAGAGCCTCGTCGCCCAGCCCGCTTACTTCGGTTTTACCAACACGCAGAACAGCGCGCAATTTCAGCTCACCGTAAATCCCGACTCCTACCTGTTCTGGGATGACATCCACCCGACCGCCGCCGCGCATTTTCAAATCGCCGCGGCCGCAGCTCGGGTCCTGAGCGGCGGCGGTGTCACCACCGCAAGTCTCGTCAACATTGCGGCGCGCAGCCGCGTCGAGACGGGTGAGAATTATTTGATCGGCGGATTTGTGGTCGGCGGGACGGCGCCCAAGCGCGTTCTTGTGCGCGGGATCGGGCCCAGCCTGACCGCACGCGGGGTCGCCGGCGCACTCTCTAATCCGGGCCTCGTTCTCTTTAATAGCCAGGGCCAGTCCATCGGCGCGAACGACAGCTGGCGTTCGTCGCAACAGGCGGAAATCATCGCCACGACGCTCGCCCCCACCGACGACCGCGAAAGCGCCATCATCGCGACGCTGGCGCCCGGTGGGTATACCGCGATTGTCTACGGCGTGGGCGGCGAGATGGGGGTGGGTCTCGTGGAAGTCTATGATCTCGACACAGCGACCGCTTCGATCAGCCGGCCCATCAATGTCTCGGCGCGAGCCCGCGTCCTTACGGGCGCCAACGTGCTCATTGGCGGTTTCGTAATTTCTGGCACCGGCCCGCGGCGCGTGATCGTGCGCGGCATCGGTCCATCGCTGGCGCAGGTCGGCGTGCAGGGCCCGCTCGCGGACCCAACGTTGACGCTCTTCGACGCGCAGAATCAACCGATTGCGACCAACGACAATTGGAAGGACACGCAGCAGGCCTTGATTGCTGCCACCCCCTTCGCGCCCGGTAACGACGCGGAGTCGGCCATCGTGGTGACGCTCAACCCCGGGGCGTACACGGCGGTCGTCAGCGGCAAAGCGGGCGCGACGGGCGTGGCGCTCGTCGAGGTGTATGATCTTGACTAGTTCGGGAAGACCTTGTTACCCGATTTGCCGGGGGTGATCCGCAGTCGCACCGTACCCATCGGCGTGGCGATCGTGTTTTGGAAATAGATTTTCAACCCGCTCTTCTCTTCCGAATATAGCAGGTAAAATCCGTCCATCTGCCCGCCCTCGTCGGGCTTGTTCTTGGGTCGCTTGAATTGCTGCTGTTGCGGCACCTGCTGAGTGGTCCCGTCGGCCAGGCGGCGCGAGACCATCCGGTCATAGTCGATGATAAGGTAGCGGATCTCTTCCGCGTTGACCTCCTGGATGATCAGTTCCTTGTTGAGTCCGCCGCATTGCGTGAGCGAGAGCGCCTTGTTGAGCGGTTGATCCACCCTCTCCGACTCGACGGCGGCGAGGCTACCGAGTGCGACCAGGAGTCCCGCAGCGACAAGAGCAGAGCGTTGAATCATGCCGCAGGTTGGGCCCGGGGCCGGCGGCGGGGCAAGGCAATATTGTTGTCTTGCTGTTTGCCCGCTTTCGCATTCACCCTGGATGGGGCTTTCCCTTGGTCCAGCATCGACATAGAATACGCGCTCCCCGTCGAAACCAGCCACAAGAAACCATGAAGCCACTCAGATTCGTTCCCGCCCTTCTTGTGCTCCTCGGCCTCGGCTGGTTGTGCTTTTCCTCGCAGGCGCGCGCGACCTCCAACTATGGGTACAAGCCCGACGAGTTCGTCGTGATCACGGGCGGCCGTTCCCCGGATGGGAAATACTCCATTGCGGCGCACGGCGACGGCGACCTCGGGTACGACAACTTTCATCTCTATTTGATGGATGCTGCCGCCGGCCGAAAAATTGGCGCGCTCGAGGAAGTCAAGGACCCGCTGGACACCGGGGCGGACGCGTTCACCGCAAAATGGTCAGGGGATTCGCGCCAGGTCTCAATCACGTATCGTGTGGATCGACGCGAGTCCGTGATGGTCCGCTATCGCATCGAAAACGGCCGTGCCACGCGGATCAGCGGGCCGAGTAAAGTTAAGAGTTAAGAGTTAAGAGTTAAGAGCATGATGAAAATCTTCGCCACTTAACCCCTAACGCTTAACCCTTACCTTCATTCCCCCCTCACGCCTTCCGGACTTCCTGGACGAGGCGGCTGAGGGATTCCCGAGCGTCGCCATAAAGCATCCCGCAGACATCCTTGAAGAACAGAGGATTCTCCAGGCCCGAAAAGCCGCGGCCCTTGCCGCGCTTGAAAACGATGACCGACTTCGCCTTGTCCACTTCGAAAATCGGCATGCCGGAAATCGGGCTGCCGGGATTGTCGCGCGCGTCCGGATTGACCACGTCATTGGCCCCGATGACCAACGCCACGTCCGTGGTGGGCAGGCCGGGATTGATTTCTTCCAGCTCGTAGAGCGACGAGTACGGGACGTTGGCTTCGGCCAGCAGCACATTCATGTGACCGGGCATGCGTCCTGCCACCGGATGAATGGCAAATTTTACGGTCACGCCGCGCTCTTCCAGGACGTCGGAAAGTTCGCGCACCACATGCTGCGCCTGAGCCGTGGCCATCCCGTATCCCGGAACGATGACGACCTGGCGCGCGTAGGCGAGCTGCATGGCGGCATCCTCGATCACCACCTCGCGCATGGTACCGGTGGCGGCCACACTGGTGTCCTCCTGCACGCTGCCGAAAGCGCCGAAGAGCACGTTCCAAATCGAGCGGTTCATGGCGCGGCACATCAGGACCGAAAGGATGAAGCCGGAAAATCCGTCGAGCGTGCCCGCAATGATGAGCACCTTGTTGTTGAGAGCGAAGCCCATCGCGGCGGAGGCCAGTCCGGCGTAGGAATTGAGCAACGCCATCACCACCGGCATGTCGGCGGCGCCGATTGGCATGACCAGCAAAATTCCGAAGACGAAGGCGAGGATCGTCATGATCCAGAAGAACGGTGAAGCAGCCGGATTGAAAAGCAGGTAGCCGAAGGAAATCACCGTCACGGCGAGCAGCGCCATGTTGAAGATGTTTTGGCCCTTGTAGGTCATGGGCGTGCCGCGCACGAGTCCTTGCAACTTGGCGAAAGCCAGCACGCTGCCTGTGGTGGTGAGCGCGCCGAGCAACACCTCGAACCCGATCGCACCCATCGTGAACCGGCTGAGTTCCGCACCATGGCGCGAGTACTCCGAAATTCCGACCAGCGCCGCCGCGAACGCGCCGAACGCATGCGAGATGGCGGTCCGCTGCGGCATCGCCGTCATCGGCACCCACAGGCCCATCGCCGTGCCGATCAACGATCCAAGCAGCAGTCCCGCGATGATCCACTCGTAGCTGACGATCTCGCGATGCATCAGCGTGCCGACGATCGCCATCAGCATGCCGAATTCCGCCAGATGCATGCCGCGCCGCGCGGTGTCCGGATGGCTCATCCCCTTCAAACCAAGGATGAAGAGGACCGAGGCGAGCAGGTAGGTCGCCTCAATGAAATAGCTGGCGCTGTGCATGCGCTATTCCTTCTCCTTTTTCTCCGCGGGCTTGCGCTTGAACATGCGCAGCATGCGGTCGGTGATGACGAAGCCGCCGACCACGTTGATGGTGGCGCAGGTCACGGCGACGAATCCCAGGATAGTGCTGAAGGTGCTGAAATGGCCGCCGGCGGTGACGATCGAGCCGACGAGTGAAATGCCGGAGATGGCATTGGTGGCCGACATCAGCGGCGTGTGCAGCAGCGGCGGCACCCGCGAGATCACCTGGTAGCCGAGGAAGGCGGCCAGCGCGAAAACGTAGAAGGCGCTGATGAGGGTTTCGTTTTCCATAGAAATTACTTCTGTCCGTCCGGCGCGCGCGAGGAGCTCATGAGCCGGCGCCTCCCGGGATTCCGTTGTCCTTCGCGCGCGGTTCGATCAGATCCCGGATGGTCGCGTGCACGATTTCACCGCCGTGCGTGATCAGGCAGCCCTTCAGGATTTCGTGTTCGCGATCGAGCCGGAAGGCCTTGGTGTCGGTGTCCCAGAAGTGCTCCACGAAATTACCGAGGTTGTTCGAATACATCTCGCTGGCGGCCGCGGCCACGCGCCCGGGCATGTTGGGCAGGCCGATGACCAGCACGCCATTGAGGTCCACCTCCTCGCCCAGGCGCGAGCATTCCACGTTGCCGCCGCTTTCGACCGCGAGGTCCACCACCACGCTCCCGGGTTTCATGCGCTTGATCATTTCCGTGGTGAGAATGCGCGGCGCCGGCCGGCCGAAGACCTGCGCGGTCGTGATCACCACCTCCGAGTCCGCCACCCGCTCGGCCATCACCTCGCGTTGCTTGGCGAGTTGCTCCGGCGTCAGCTCCTTGGCGTAGCCCTGCGCGGTCTGGCCCGTCTCGCCGAGATCGATCTTCACGAACTTGGCGCCGAGCGATTTCACTTGCTCCTCGACCACCGGCCGCGTGTCGAAGGCCTCCACCTGCGCGCCGAGGCGCTTCGCCGTGGCGATCGCCTGCAGGCCGGCCACGCCGACGCCAATGACGAGCACCTTCACGGGTCGCATCGTGCCGGCGGGCGTCGTCATCATCGGGAAAATGCGGTTCAAGCGCTCGGCGGCGAGGATCACGGCGGAATAGCCGGCCAGATTCGCCTGCGAGCTGAGCGCGTCCATTTTTTGCGCGATGGTGCTGCGGGGAATCATCTCCGTGCTGATCGCGCTTACGCCGCCGGCCGCGAGCGAGCCGACCAGCGCGTGTTCGTTGAACGGATCGAGATAGCTGATGTGAATCACGCCCTGCCGGAGCGCCGCCACCTCGGCGAGCGGCGGCTTCTGCAGCCGGAGCACCAGGTCGGCGGCGGACAGTCCGGCCTGGCGCGAGTCATTGATGGTCGCGCCGGCGCCGGCGTATTCGGCGTCAGGCCGGTGGATGCTGACCCCGAGACCCGTTTCAATTTCCACCGCGGCGCCAAGCTTCACCAGCTTGGCGACCGTCGCGGGAATCAGAGGCACTCGGCTTTCGCCTTCGCTCATCTCCCGGGGGACGAAGATTCGCATGCCGCGGAGAGTGCCTAGGCGTCCTGCGTTCGTCAATAGCGGGAAATCAATGCCGCAGTGCGAACGCCGAATGCCGAAATTGCGTGGCGGGATGGTCGAATCTCAGAATGGCGCAATCAGTCAACAAGGCAGCCCACATTGGCGACCCAGGACGTCAGGTGTTTTGCCGTCGACTGTCGTCCGTCGACCTTCGACTCACCCTAAGTTCCTTGCTTCTTTGCCCTCCAGTTCAAGCATCGGCAGAATTCGTCGCCCATCCGCCGGCGGCACACGCAGGTGCATCAAGGTCGCGTCGCGCATCGCCTTGCGGACGCGCAGGGTTACGCTCCCGCTGGTCATCGCGTACTCCAGCCGCACGGCGCGCTGCTGCGCTTTATTCAGGCCGTGGCGTGGTCGCAGTCGCAGCGTGACCCACTCCGACCAATCCCGATCGGGCGGGAGCGGGTCGACGATAGGTGCGGGCCATTCCGCCCTGAGGATTCGGCCGAGGACGAAATTCCGGTGGTCGCCGTTCTCGAAACACCACGCCCGCGCGTGCCAGCGGTAGCCGTCGTTCCCCAGCGCATGCGGCGCGATCCAGCGCCACGACTCGCCCCGCTGCGAGAATGAAACGTAGCGCACGCGCAAACGCTTCCCGGCGAGCACCGACTGGAAGATCGCGCGCTGCGCCTCCACGCTGGCTGTGCGTTGCGGGATGTCCACGATGGCGACCCGGTCCGATTTCCCGTTCCGACCCTGACCAAAAAACGGGGCGGGCTGCGCGGGCGAGTCGAGGAAGAGTTGCACCGCGTCCTCCAGCCGCGGTTCGTGCAGCACCGGCTGCATCGCCGGGACGCCCTCATAGCGCTTGAGCTTGAGGTTGTAGGCCAGCGCGCCGGGGTTCAGCTCGGTGTAGCGCTGCAAGTCCGAGGAAGCCTGGGCGGACGAGAGGCCATAGACCCCCTGCAAATCGGAGCGGTTGATCAGTCCCCGCCAGAATGCACTTCGCTCGATGAACCGTAACCGCTCCGCGGCGGCCCATTGTTTCTCGTTCGTCAGGTTACCCATCGTTAAAATAAGATATATCGTTAAAAACGATTGACAAGAGATTTCGGGTCCGGCATCGTGCGGGGGTGAAAACGCGCTCCACCAACCTCCGGCCGCCGGCGTCGCCGCCCGTCCCTGAATCGCCATGAACGCCCTGCTTGCGTTCCCGCGGAAACGCTTCACCCCCATCTTTGACGCGGTGCCGCAAAGCAGCCGGGTGGGCGCGGCCAGCCGCTTGGATTCTCAATCGTGGTGGATCGCGGCGGCCCGCTGCCCGCGCTGCCGCTCCCGCAAGGCGGGTCGATTGCGGCGGTGGTGGTGCAGCGCCTGCGCCCGGCGCCTCAATGCGCGCGCGTCGATTTTGTTGATGGCGAAAACCTAGAACGAGAAACACCTAAAGAGAAAATGAAGAACCAGGTCCGGGACCCAAAGCCCTGCCCACGAGACACCCCCATGCGTACACCGCGTCGCCATCCAGAATCGAAATCCTTGGATCCCGATGCGGAATCGATCACAGAGTTGCGGGCGATTCTCCGGGGCCGGGTGGGGCGGCCGACCCTACTCCGCCACGGGCGCGTCCCCTTCATCGCCCGGATCGACAGCATGCTGACGGATCACATTCATTTTTCGTTCACCGCGACGCCTTTGGCGAGTGTCCAGCCCTACCAGCCGCTCCTCTGCGGGGCGTCGAGTTTCCCTTGGGGCTATGAGTGGGAGGGTCTCGTGGGCGGTCGGGGCATGGTCAGCGCACCGCACGTGAGCTGGAAGATGTATTACGACCAGGCGCTGATCGGCGCGGTTGTCGCCTTGGTCGACGTGGCGCCACCTGAAAGCGAGAACGACGAGGCTTTGCAGCTCATGGAAGACTTCGAACATCGGCGCCATGCGGAGCGGCCGAGGTTTTCTACTGGGGAGCTGTTTACCGACCGCAAATTGACGTGATTCCGGCTAGGTTGAACGGATGACCCCCGCTCCAGCGCCGCGAAGATCTCTGGAGGCGTGGATGCGGGACCGCTTTTCGGCTGAAGGCTGGCTGGGGCTTCATTTGACGATCGGCGCGTTGATCCTCGTTGGAGCGGCGTGGATTTTTGGCGCCCTCGCCGAGGATGTCGTCAACCGCGACCCCATCGTGGTGATCGACGCGGGCATCGCCAACTGGTTCCACGCCCGCGCCACCCCGGCCGCCGTCCAGGCGATGGAGCTGCTGACTTTTTTCGGGTCGAGCGCGTGGGTCATTGCCGCCGCGTCGATGCTGGCGATTTACCTGATCCGGCGGCGCGACTGGGATCGGCTTGTCTTGCTGTTGTTGGTCACACCCGGCGGGGCGCTGTTAAATCTCCTGATCAAGAGCGCTTTTCAGCGCCAGCGTCCGGCGTTTGCGGATCCCATTCAGATCCTGGATGGCTACAGTTTTCCCAGTGGTCATACGATGGCCGCGACGCTTTTCTATGGGCTGCTTGCGGTCTTTGCCTTGCATCACTTTCGTTTGGCGCGCGCGCGGCTGGTCGCGCTCCTATGCGCCATGCTGATGGCCGCCCTGGTGGGCCTTAGTCGCATCGCGCTCGGCGTGCATTATTTCAGCGATGTCGTGGCCGCGGCGACCGCCGGCGTGGCCTGGCTGGCGCTTTGTGTGACGGGCGTGGAGGCGTTGCGCCGCCGACGCGCCGAATTGAGAACGCCGATGGCCAAAGGCTGAATGCGCAAAGCAGAAGTCGGAAGTCAGAATGCCGGCGGAGGAGAGCGCGGGAGGCGGGTTCGATATGAGCCGGTGGTGGCAACCAGTGGTTCCCGGAGCCGGGAAATCCGGAGCCGGCGCGGGGCGACCGAGCCGGCGAACGCGATCATCGCAGGGTCATCATCCGTTTCGTATGTTTGGACAAATGGGAGATTCAGGTTCCCTTCTACTCCGACGTCTCACGCCGCGTAAATGTACGATCTCATTGCCTTCGACGCCGACGACACGCTCTGGCACAACGAGCGGCTCTATCTCGCGACTGCGAGCCAGTTTCGCGAGCTGCTCTCGCCATATCATTCGGCCGAGTGGATCGAGGAACGGCTCAATGCAACCGAGGCCAAGAACCTCCGTCACTTCGGCTACGGCGTGAAGGGCTTCGTGCTCTCGATGATCGAGACCGCCATCGAATTGACCGAGGGCCGCATTCCGGGGGCGGAGATCCAGCGCATCCTCGAATGGGGTCGGGAGATGCTCTGCGCGCCGATTGACTTGCTCGGCGGCGTCCGTGAAACGGTGGAGGAACTGGCGCGCGGCCGGCGCCTGGTGCTGCTGACCAAGGGGGATTTGTTTGACCAGGAAAACAAGCTCGCGCGCTCCGGGCTGGGGCCCTGTTTCTCCGCGATCGAGGTGGTGACGGAGAAAACCGCGGCCTCCTACCGTGCAATTCTCGCGCGCCACGGCGTGCAGGCCGACCGATTTCTCATGATCGGCAATTCCCTGCGGTCGGACATCCTCCCCGCCCTGGAGATTGGCGGCTCGGCGATTCACATTCCGTACGAGACAACGTGGGTGCACGATCGGGTCTCCGCCGCGGACCTGGTCGGGAAGGAGTTCGTGCAGCTCGCCGAGATTCGAGAGGTGACGGCGTGGCTGAAGGCGCGCGACCAACGTGACCCCTGAATTCACCACGGCACCTTCCGTGCTCATTCGTCCTTCTGTTATGCCGCCAGCTGCCCCACCTCAATCCCGCAACGCCTGGTTGGCCTTTGCGGTCGGGATGGCGCTGTACGTGATCATTTTTCTGACCCGGATTGAGGATTTCCCGGGATATTTCTTTTGCGACGAGGCCGTCGGCAGCGTCGCTTACCACGACCTGCGCAATAACCACTGGCATGCCGTTCATCCTCCGAATGAATTACTGCCGGCGTATTTTCGAAATGTCCGGAAATACAGTTTGTCGCTTAGCGTTTATCTGCAGGGTTTCGCCACGCAGGTATTCGGGAGTGAGGTGGCGGTGGTCCGGGCCCTCTCGGTCTGGGCGAGTGCCCTGGCGGTCCTCGCCATCGCAATGTTTCTACGCGTCGGTTTCCAAATCCGCGGCTGGTGGATGACCCCGGCGCTCCTTGCGGCGGTGCCCTGCTGGTTTCTGCATGAACGCACGGGCTTCGAGGGCGCCTTCCTCGGGCCGGCGCTCGCGGGTTTTCTCACCTGCTACCTGCTTTACCGCACGAGGCATCCGGCTTGGATTCTCGCGACCGCGGCCAGTGGAGCCGCGGCCTTCTACAGTTACGGGAATGGGCAGGGCATGATGCTGGTGCTCTGCCTTCTGCTGCTGGCCGGGGACTGGCGCTTTCACCTGCGGAATGGGCGCTGGGCCTTGGTGGGCTTCGCGGTTGGCCTGCTCTTGTTCTATCCGTACGTGCGCTTCCGCCTGATGCATCCCGGAATGCTGGGCGAGCACTTTTCCGATGTATCGACCTATCTGACCCTGGACATTCCGTGGTGGGAGAAGGTCTGGACCTATGTCCGGCTTTACGGCCTGGCCTTCAATCCATTCAATTGGTTCACGCCGGTGTCCGGCGAACTCCAGCGCCACCGGGCCGTCTTCTACCCGCATTTTCTGCCCGTTCTCTTTCCGTTCCTCGTGGCTGGACTTTTCGGACTTTGGCAGCGTCGTAGCACGCCGGCCGCATGGCTGACTGTTGCCGCCCTGGCCGCGGCTCCGGCGACGGGCGCGCTCGCCGGCTTCGACGTGCTCGGCATCGTGCGGGTGCTCCCCATGGTCATTCCGATGACAATCATCATCGCCCTCGGCTGGCAGGTCATGGTGGACGCCGTGCAGACCCGTTGGCTGCGCCTGGCGGCGGTGGGACTTTCGAGCGCCACGATCTGGATTTTCGCCGTGACAATGGCCATCGATTGCATCGCGCTTGGCACGCTCTATCCGTTCGGAACTCGGGAAATTAGCATGGTCGGTATGCAATGGGGAGCGCAGGCCATCTTTCGCGACGAACTGCCGCCCTACGATCAAACGCTGCCGAAGTCGGCGCACGTTTTCGTTTCTCACGCGTGGGCCAATGCGCCGGACTCCTTTCCGCCATTCTTCGGTTGGGGCCGCGTCTACCGACCGATTACGCTCGCGTCCATGGGCCAACTGCTCGCCGAAGAGTCGTTCAAACCCACCTGCGATGACCTCGTGGTGGTTTCAGCTCAAGAATACGCGTCGGCCATGGACAGTCCCCTGGTTCGCGAATTTCGCGTGCTGCGACGCATTCGCTATCCCGAAGGGAACGTCGCTTTTGTCATTGGTCATCTCTGTTTGAAGGAGAACTCGGCGGCGATCCGAGCCGACGAAAAACAGCGTCTCGCCGCTCCGGTCCGCGAGAATGTTGTCTTGCTCGGGGTCAACGCCCGGCTGACTTCCAGCGGACTTGATGGACTCACGGGATCCGCGATCGTCAACTCCGGTTCAACCGGGGTGCTGGGCCGGTGTTTTCCCGGAATTCCGCTGAGGCTCGATTGGCAACTCGACGAGCCCGTTGGCATCGGGCGAATCCGCCTCCGGCACTGGGAAGATGGCGACGTGAACTGGAGGATTCACGCGCGACTTGCCGGAAATACGGTGTTCGCCCGGTCGGGTAGATTCCTGCCGGGACGCGATCCAGGCTACGTCACATCGCTTGAGTTACCGGAAACCGCCCGGATCGACTCCCTTGAGATCGAATTGACCGCGGGCGAGGTTCAGTTCATTCATCTTCGGGGAATTGACATCGAAGGGCCGGGCGCTGCCGCGTCAACGCGATGATCCGACTTCGACCTCGACAACAGGACTGCGTCGAGTGTCGAATTTCGCCCCTCATTTCTAGTTCGTGATGTCGAAGGTCGTGCTCTCGCCGCGAATCGGCAGGTACAACTTGTACCAATCCTTCTGGGCCGGGCTGTCGGTGTACGCCTTGAGCGCGGCTTCGTCGGCAAATTCCATCACGATGGCATTGGCCTTGCCGCCCTGGACCTTGATCGATTTCGTCCACACGCGCGTGATGCCCTTGAATTGCGCGGGGAGCGCCTTGACGCCGTCGAGCGCCGCTTGGATTTGCTCCGGAGTGGTGCCGGACTTCCACGCGACGGTGACGACGTGGATGACGGACTGCGGCGCGGTGGCAGCCTGAGCGGAAGCGACGGAGGCACCGAATGTGAGGAGGCCAATCGTGAGGAGGGGGAGGATAATCTTCTTCATGCGTGGATTTCGTCTGTCAGGTTTTTGTGGAATCAATCGCTGGATTTTGAACCGGCGCGGGTCTGAGGAAATACCGGAGTTGTGCCGGCTTCGGCGAGAGAATTGTGCTGGACGCGAACCTGACGACCAATGAGTCGGTCATTTCGGCGCAAGTTCGTAGGTGACCACGCCCTTTTCGTCGATGGCGAGAAAGCCGTCGCTTCGCAAGCTCTCGACCAAGCCCGGAACCTCAGATGCCGTGATTTTCTTGCCCAAGTGCGTGCCGAGGTGACTGACGAGTTTCTGCAGGTTCTTTGGCGGTTTGGTCGTGGCTTTGCGGAGATGTTCCAACGCCCTGGTAGCGAGTTCATTCAGGCTGGACTTCGCTGCCTTGGCTTTCGCCCTTGGCTTCGGTTGGGCGCGAGCCGGTCTCGGTGGAGGAACTTTCGCTGTGGCCAGACGCGAAAGGCTCAACGTCGCGAAACTATCGTGGCGCATGACCTGCAGACCCTTGCTCTGAAGGTGTTCGACCAGTGGATCGAATCCCTTGTCCTTCGACACAATGTGGAATCGACCCTGCGGATCGCCGACCGCCGTGCGACCGAGGTAATAGGCGAGGGCGAAGTCGAGCGCGTTCCGGCCCGACGAGGCGAGGCGGACAAATTGCAGCGCGCTGGGATGCTTGAGGAGTTCCTCAACCACGTTCATGTCTAGCTTCTTGTTGAGCGGTCCCATCAAGAGCGTAATTCTGGCGGTCTTGCCGCCGATGACGGCAGGATCGATCTTCTGCACATTCTCGAAGTCGACGAAAATGTGATTTAGAACGGCAGATGGATCCGGGTTCATGGCAGCTGTTCCTTAAGGTCTGTTCGCGTCAATGCGCGGTTCCCGCCTTGATCCACCGGTCAATCTGCCGCTCGAGTAAATCAAGTGGCATGGGGCCCGGCAGCAGCACGGCGTCGTGGAATGCGCGCAGGTCGAACTTCGGACCCAGTTCCTTTTCCGCGCGCGCGCGCAGCTGCCGGATGCGAATCTCGCCGAGCTTGTATCCGAGCGCCTGGGCGGGCCAGCCGATGTAGCGATCCACCTCGTAGTTGAGGAACAATTCCGAGAGCGCCGTGTTCTCGCGCAGGTACGC
>JANMQT010000384.1:0-2429 GCA_031370675.1 Verrucomicrobiota bacterium | reverse complement strand
GGATCGGGCAAGAGTCGGCGCTTCGCTTCGGCGTAGGCCTCGTGGCAATGCCAGATGGGGCAAGTCGCGGGAATGAGACCCTTGGCCAACAAGATCCGCGCCGCCTCCACATAGACCTTTTCGGCGGGCCGCTTTCTTTTGGCCGGCGGGAGGGTGCTTTCGTGCAGTTCTTCGCTGGTCGGGAGGTAGCGGAGCGTCATAAGAAGAGGAACCACGAAGAATGGGAGTCGAAGTTCGAAAGTCGAGAGCCAGAGGCTGAGACGGAGGACAGAGCAGGACTGAGGCACATTCATCAGGCCACGGCGCCGATGAATGAAGCATTCTGCCATTGTCCACCTTCGTGGCCTTGGTGTCCTTCGTGGTGAATCATTGTGCGAACGAAGAAAAACTCGTCACGCATCCCTCATCACTTCTTCAGGCACTTCACTTGCCCGAGGCGCGCTTCTTGGCGGCTTCGTCGTCGGCGATTTCCTGCATAGCGGCCCGCGAGTCGTGAACCTGTTGGGCGGAGGCGGTGCCGGCACGCATGGCGCGACCCGACATGGTCTTGCGCAGCACCGCGCGGCCCGCGCTATCGATGTCGCCGGCCATGAAGTTGGCGGAGCCCATGTGGCCGATGTTCAATTGCGCGGCGGTGGCGATGGCATCCTGGTTGGCACCGAGGAAGAGGAACTCCCATTGATACTTGTCCTGCTGGTGGCGAATCTTGGCCGCGAGATCACGCCATTTGTATTGGGTGGAGGCGTTCTCCAGGCCGTCGGTCAGGATGGCCACGATGACCGCACCGGGGCGGTCCGTCTCGGCGAGCTTGGAAATGCGCTGGCCCAACTCGTCGATGGTGCGGCCGATGGCGTCGAGCAGCGCGGTGGTGTTGCGCGGTTGGTAGGTGGTGGCATCGAGCGGGACGACCTCCGCGATGGGGAGCGAGACCGCCGGAACGAGATATTCGTCGTCGAAGAGGACCAGCGTGAGCCGCGCCTGGCCCGCGGCGGCTTGGTGCGCGAGCAGGAATTCGTTAAAGCCGGCGATGGCGGTCGGGGCGATGGTGCCCATGGAGCCGGAGCGGTCGAGGACAAAGGCGATCTCGGTGAGGTCTGTTTTCATGGCGTGACCCTAGCCGGGAGGGTGAGACAAAGACTGTCTGACGGGGCCGCCCTTTTACAAAATTTGTAAATTTGCCAAATTTCCAATTGAACGGCTTGGGGGGTGTAACCACAAATTAACGCGAATGGACCGGATGGAATCGGCTTGGGGTTTCGCAGGGAGCACGTAGAGACCACGGAGCAAAAGAGAAAAGAAAAAGGAGAGGGTTTTAGACAGAGCCGAGGGAATTGGATGGCCGACCGTTTTGGATTGGTCATTTCCCCAACACTCCGTGTGCTCCGTGCGAAACACAGATCCGTCTCTGCCAATGGGTAGGACACGGGATGTCTTGCCAACGGTGCTACGGGTAGCTATCAAGAATCCATGAAGAAGTGGATGGCGCGGGGACCGGCGGTCGTGCACGAGGCGCGCGGGGCGGCGGCGACGGGCGAAAAGTTTTCCCGGCCGCCCTGGGAGAGGATGATGCGGATGCATCGGCTCATCCAAAGCGGGAAGTACCCGAACTGCCGCAAGCTGGCCGATGAACTCGAGGTCTGCGCCAAGACGATCCAGCGCGACATCGACTTCATGCGCTACCGCCTGCAGCTGCCGATCGAATACGACCAGCTCAAATTCGGCTTTCATTACACGGAACCGGTGGCGGGATTTCCAGCGATGGAAATGAGCGAGGGCGAGCTGGTCGCGTTGCTCATCGCGGAGAAGGCGATGGCGCAGCACCGCGGCACGGTCTTCGAAAAACCATTGCGGTCGGCCTGCCAGCGGCTGGCGGATGGACTGCAGGATCGGATCACGGTGAATTGGAACGAGCTGGACCAGGCGATCTCATTCCGCAGCGCCGGCGTGGCCGCGCCGGAGTTGGCGGTGTTCGACTCGGTCAGCCGGGCGGTGCTGCAATCGGTGGAGATCTCCTTTCAATATCTCAAGCTGCGGAGCACCCAATACGAGTTCCGTCGGGCGCGGCCCTATCATCTCGGCTGCGTGGAAAACCAATGGTACGCGTTCGGTCACGACCTCGATCGCGGCCAGATGCGCACCTTCGCCCTGCCGCGCATGCGCGCCGTGAAGGTCACGAAAAGGAAGTTTGCGCGGCCGGCGGATTTCTCGATCGCGAAGCATCTCGCGGAAAGTTTTGGCGTGTTTGCCACCGGGGGCGCGTCGAAGCCGCAGCGCATTGTGGTGCGCTTTGATGCGTTCGCCGCGCGGCTCGTGGCGGAGCGGACGTGGCATCCGACGCAGCAGATCCGCGCGCTCGAGCGGGACGAAATTGAGCTGTCGATGCAGTTGAGCGGCTTTGAGGAGATCGAGCGCTGGGTGTTGAGCTGGGG
>JANMQT010000102.1:0-3582 GCA_031370675.1 Verrucomicrobiota bacterium | reverse complement strand
ATCTACGGCACGCCGCGCTTCACCTGGCTGATCAACAAGCCGATCGTGTATCACGGCGTCTTCGGGCACGGCTTGTTCCAGTCGATCTATCCCACGCCGCGTTCGGAAATCGCGAACTACGTGTCGAGCGTCGAGTGGTTCGGCCTTACGCTGTTCCTCTTCATTATGAGCGTCCCGTTCGAGTCGCTGCGGATGGTGCCGTACCTGATGCTCTTTGCCACGTTCCTCGTGGCGCTCAGCTACATGATCCACGCGCGGATTGAGGCGCGCTTCGACACGATTCCGGCGCGGTTGCTGGTGCTCGGGCTGGCCTTTTGGCAGCCGCTGGCGCGCGGTTGGGCGCGGTATTCCACCTGGCTGAAATTCAAGCGTACGCCGCAGTCGGTCATCGGGGCCACGGTGCGGCACACCGAGGGCGCGGGCCGCGTCTTCCGGCTGGGCCGCCACGAATATTGGAACGAGGCCGGCCAGGGCCGTGAGGCGCTGCTGGCTGAACTGATCAAGACACTCGAGGACGAGGACTGGCGCTATTCTTGGGACACCGGCTGGAAGGATTGGGACGTGCAGTTTTATGGCAACTACTGGTGGCAGATAAAGATGCGCACCGTGACCGAATACCATGGCGGTCCGAAGGCGCTGACGCGCGTGCGGCTGCGGCTTTCGCCCGTGTTCACCACCGTGCTCGCGAACGTCTTCCCGCTCACCTTGATCGCGTACCGGTGGCTCACGATTCCCAAGCTCTCGGCTCTGACCAATTGGGATTTTGCGTTTGTCGCCGTCTATGCCCTGTTCGTGCTGATGCTCAGCTATCGCGCGTTCCGGCTGAAGTTGCGCGTCGCGGATCTGGTCACCGCCGTGGCGAAACAAGTGGGCCTCGGTCGCGTTTTGCACGGCAAGGCCGATTGGGTCGCGCCGGAGAAACTCGTGGCCAAGGCCGCCGTCGAGGGCGGCGACGCGGTGTCGGTTTCCGCAGGTGCGGAGGGCGCGCCGATTTCACCCGGCGCAGAGGGGACGCCCGTCCCACCCGGCGCGGAACAGTCCGCGGTGGTCTCGGTCGGAGCCCGCGAGTAGGCGTTACCCACGGCAGATCGTGACCCACGCGCCGCCAAAAAGAGGTTTCGCACGGAGCACACGGAGTTCACGGAGAGGAAAAACGGGTCCATAATGATCCCGAACCTCCGTGATCTCTGTGTGCTCCGTTCGAACCGGTTTCCCGAATTTCAAATCGGCCACGTCACACTTTCACGTCGCTCTGCGTGCTGCGTAGGCGGATCGATTTCATCTCGAGATTGTGATAGGTCGTGATGTACCGGATCGTCTGCGTGTTCGCGCGCATCAACACCGAATGCGTGATTGCCGTGCCGCCCCGCACCGTCACGCCCTTGAGCAACGGGCTGTCGCTGATGCCCGTCGCGAGAAACAGGATGTTCTTCCCGTGCGCCAGATCGTCGGCGAAATAGACGCGGTCCAGATTTTCACCGTGGCCCTCGGAAATTAGCCTCTCCCGTTCCTCCTTGTCGCGCGGCCACATCACGCACTGGATGTCGCCCCCCAGACACTTCACGCCCGCCGCGGCCAGCACGGCCTCGGGCGAACCACCCACGCCCACGTAAAGATCCACGCCGCTGTCCGGGAGCGACGGCGCGATCGCAGCCGCGATGTCGCCGTCGCCAAACATCCGCAGCGACGCACCCAGCCGGCGAATCTCCTTGACCAGTCCCTCGTGCCGCGGTCGATCCATCACGAGCACCACGACGTCCTTGACCGGCTTTTCGAGAATCTTCGCGACCGCGGTGATCGTTTCCTCGATCGGATTTTGCACGGTGACCGACTCGATGCCGGTCCGGCGCATGTAACGCGCGACTTTCGCTCCGTACGCGAGCTTCATCATGTAGAAGCTCGGAATGTCCTCCATCGAGGTCGCCACGCTTTCCTCGGGGCTGGCCGCCGCGAGGCAGGAAATGGAATTCGGCGCGCCCTTCGAGCAGTTGGTGGTGCCGTCGACGGGATCCAGCGCGATGTCGAAGCGGATGGCGCCGGGCTTCCATGTGCCGAGATGTTCGCCCTTGAAAATGCCGGGGGCGTTGTCCTTGATGCCCTCGCCGATCACGACCTCGCCCTGGATGTCCATCAGGTCGAACATTCCGCGAATCGCGTCGCACGCGGCCTGGTCGGCCGCCTCCTTGTCGCCCTTGCCGAGCCATTGCAGCGTGTTGAGCGCGGCAGCCTCGGTGGCCCGCACAAAATCGAGCTCGATAATGCGCTCGATTGCAAAATATTTTTCCGCGGGAGTCAGCATTGGGGGGAAGGCTGCCTGGGCCGGTGGTTCAGTGTTCCAGGGTCTCGCGCGTGATGCCGCGCTTGGTGGTGGAGACAAAGTCCATGAGCTCGCCCACCTCGGGCACGACATCGAGCTGCTCCTCGCGCAGCCGCAGGATGGCCTGCTGCATGTTGAGATCGTGGCGGAACAAAATTTCGTACGCCTCCTTCAGCTGGCGCACGGTCTCGAGCGAGACGCCATGCCGCTTGAGCCCCACCATGTTCAAGCCGCGCAGGATCGCAGGGTTGCCGTCGGCCAGGCAGAATGGCGGCACGTCCTGCACGATCTTCGAGCAGCCGCCGATCATCGCGTACCGGCCGATGCGACAATGCTGGTGCGCCGCCGCGAAACCGCCAAACGTCACGTCGGCCCCGATGTCCACGTGACCCGCGAGCGTGCTGTTGTTCGAGAACACCACGCGATCCCCCACCACGCAATCGTGCGCGATGTGCGTGTAGGCCAGAAAATTTCCTCCGTTGCCGATCCGGGTCACGGCGCCCGGGGCGGTGGCGCGGTTCACCGTGACAAATTCGCGAAAGGTGTTGCCCGCGCCAATTTCGAGATGAGTTGGCTCGGTCGTGTACTTCAAATCCTGGGTCCGCTGGCCGATCGAGGAAAAGGAGTAGAAGACATTATCCGGGCCGATGACCGACGGTCCATCAAGCACGACGTGCGCCTGCAGTTGGCAGCGCTCACCGAGCTCGACCGCGGGACCCACGAGACAGAACGGCCCGATGTAGCAGCCCGCGCCGATGTGGGCGTTGGCGTCCACGATGGCGGTCGGATGAATCTGGGGCGCGGTGATTTCGGACATGGTGAAAATGCGCCGGCGAAAATTATCGGTCGATCAAACTGATCGTAACTTCCGCCTCGCTCACGACCTGGCCGGCCACGAGGCACTGGCAGGCGGACTTGGCGAGGTTGCGCCGCGCCTTGATCAGCTCGACCTGGATGATGAGCGTGTCGCCCGGCAGCACGGGCTTGCGAAATTTTACTTTATCCGCGCTCATGAAGAAGCCGATCTTGCCAGCATTTTCGCCCTGCCGCAGCAACAGCAGGCTCGAGGCCTGCGCCATCGCCTCCACCTGCAGCACGCCCGGCATCACCGGGTAATTCGGGAAGTGGCCCTGGAAATAAGGCTCGTTGACCGTGATGTTTTTCATCGCGGTGACCTTCGTCTCGCCGTCGAAACGAATGACGCGATCGAGCAGCAGGAACGGGTAGCGGTGCGGCAGCAGCCGCATGATCTCGTGGATGTCGAG
>JANMQT010000350.1:0-31162 GCA_031370675.1 Verrucomicrobiota bacterium | reverse complement strand
CTGGCAGCCGTGCCGGGCCTGCTCATTGGCGCAAGCGTCGGGCTGTATTGGTGCTGGCGCTGGATCGGGGCGGCCGAATGGGGCCGACTGCTCCGTGGCTATCTCGCACCGCTCGTCCTCTCAATCTGGCTGGTCACCTTGCCCACGAAGGATCCTTCGTTGTGGGCGCTGGACCTGTACAATTCCGCCCGGGTGCTCCTCGCAAACGGCGAAACTGAGCGGGCGGGGGAACGGGCGACGCAAGCGCTGGCCCTGGCCCCGGGGAATCCGGAAATCCAGTTCCTGCTGGGAAACTACTGGCTGGAGAAAGGCGACCGATCGAAGGCGCGCAGTCTCTATCAGGCAACCCTGCGCGGGTCCCCCAACCACGCGCGGGCGTGGAACAATCTCGGCGTGGTGGAAATCCAGGCCGAACGCTGGGAGGACGCCCGAACCGTCCTGACCAACGCCTCCCGAATTTCTCCCGGGGATGCCAGGATTCACTATCTGCTGGCGCGCGCGGCCCAAGGTCTCGGCGACTGGCCGGCGGCCGACTCGGAAATTCACACCGCGTTGACCCTGCAACCCGAACGCCCCGAATTCAATTTGCTGGAAAAGGAAATAGTCGCCCGTCAATCGCCCCGGAAACTCAGCCCAAATTCGCATGAGTGACTCGTCGCGACCGCCAGGATCCGGCCACTCCGCTTCGTCCGTCACGTCGCGATTCCTCGCCTTGGGCGTCGAGCTGGTGCTGCCGCTCATCCTCTATCTGACTCTCGCGTTCTGGAACGCCTTGATTCATGCGGAGCGCATCAACCCGGACGGCATTTGCTACGCCCGACTAGCCAAGTACCTCGTGTCCGGCGATTTTCAGGACGCGGTTTCGACGTATTGGAGTCCGCTGTTTGCCTGGAGCATGGCTCCGTTGTTGCTGCTCGGGGTCGACGCGCTGAATGCGGCGTCCGTCGTCCAGGTGCTTTGGGGCGCGGTGCTGCTCCTGGCCTTTCATTGGTTCCTCACGGCCTGGACCGAGCTGGCGTCGTGGGCGCGCGCAATGGCGATGTTGTTGTTGGTCCTGCCGCTCGTGGACTACGCCAATTTCGTGGTGGCACCCGACGTCGCGCTAGCGGCGTGCCTGCTCTGCTACTTCGCCGCGCTGGGCGATCGGCGGTGGCGTGCCTCGAGCATTGGGCTCCTCGGCATCGGCCTGCTTGGTGGCTTCGCCTACTGGACGAAGGCCTACGCGCTGCCCTTTCTGGTGCTTCATCTCCCACTGACCATTTTGGTTTTCGGCGCGCCCGCGAGGATGTCGCGACGTCTGCAGGATGCTGCGATCGCATTTCTCGGCTTGGCCATTCCTGTTGCGCTTTGGGTCTCCGCGCTGACGTGGCAGTATGGTTCGCTGACCATGGGCACGTCCGGCCCCATCAACCATGCAGTGGTCGGTCCTCCCGACGTGCTGCGCTACCACCCGGTGGTCTTCGGCGTGCCGACACCCCCGCACATTTCGGTTTGGGAAACGCCGGAAAAATTGCCCTACAAATTCTGGTCGCCCTTTCAGTCGCGGGCCTATTTCCAATATCAGTTGGGCATCATCCGCGACAACGCCCGGCGCATGGCGCGTGTCCTGGGGAATTTCGACGCGCTGCGCTTGAGCGCGATCCTGTTCGTTCTGCTCCTTCCGCTGGGCTGGTGGCTGAGACGCGACGCCCGCACCCGGACGCTGCTGTGGTGGACTGCCGCCACGATCCTCCTCTATCTCAGCGGTTATCTTTTTGTCGCATTTGAGCCGCGCTACGCGAACTCGCTGATCCTCCCGCTCCTCCTCGCGGCCGGCCTCCAAACGGTAATGGATCCGACGTGGAAGCTGCCAAATTGGGGCCGGCTTCTCATCGTGGCGACCTTCGCCGGATCGCTTGCCTGGACATGGATTCCCGTGACGCGGCAGGGTCTGACCCAGGCCTCGCCAAGTTACATGCGGGCCCTGGCAGACAGTCTGTCGGAAATAAACTTCCGCGGCCCGTTTGCGACGACCAGTTGGTACCACGGAGTTGCGCTCGCATTTTGCACCGACCAGCCCACGGTGGGATTCCCGCCGGACGCGAGTCCGGAGGTTTGCGCCGAGCGCCTCCGCGAGGCAGGCGTCAACTGGATCGTCGTTTGGGACATGCCCTTTTACCCGCCGCAACCGGTTCAGGATTTGTATCCCCCGACGATTCCGCGAGCCACGCGCATTGTGCAGGAAGCACCGGGCTGGAAATTGCAGCGCGCGGTCTCCGTGCCGTTCCGCGGCCGCGAAGCGCGGATCTATTTCTATCAACGCATGAATGCGATCGCGCCATGAAGTCGGCGGAGATGGTGACCGGATCGTCGAGCCGGTGGGCGAAGAGCGCTCCACTGGGATTCTGCGCCGTGGTTCTACTCACGGTCGTCTTGTACCTACCCTCGCTGGCGGGTGGATTCGTGTGGGACGACACCGCGTTGGTCCTGCGCGACCCCCTCATCCGAAGCTGGCGGCTGACGAACAACGCCTTTGATCACTTTCTCTTTCTCGACGCGACCGCCAGCAATTTCTACCGACCGCTCCAACGCCTGTCCTACATCTCCGACTACCAATGGTTCGGATTCACGCCGTGGGGCTACCATCTGACGAGTGTCCTGACCCACGCGCTCGCGGCCGGGGCGCTCTTTCTCGTAGCGCGGGCGATGATGTCGCGATTCTCTCCGGTCGGCACGGATCCGACGTGGCCATCGCTCGCCACCGCCACCGTCTGGGCGATTCATCCGTTGCAGACCTCGGCGGTCACATATGTGTCCGGCCGCGCCGATCCGCTCGCGGCGCTTTTTTGTTTTCTTGGCCTTGCCATGGGCCTGCGCGCCCTGGGGAACCCGCTGGTGAACTGGCGGGAATTTGTGGCCGGACTTTGTTTCCTGCTCGCGGCCTTTTCGAAGGAAATGGGATTGATTGGGTTCGGACTATGGCTGGTTACGCTCGTGGCGGCGCGGGCGCCGGCTCGTCGAGTCATCACCGCGTTCGTGATCTCCGGGGTCGCCATCGGCACCTATGCAACGTTGCGCACCGGCGCTCAACATCTGGACCCGCCCGCCGCAGCACCATCGACGATGAGCGAGCGACCCGGGCTGGCTGCGGCCGCCCTCGGCGAATACGCGGGCTTGGTCGTCGCGCCGGCGGTTCTGCGAATGGAACGCGGCCAGCAACGGTGGCCCTCGCAAGAAGCGCACGACACCACTTTCAAACGTCCATCCGCAACCGCGTGCACCGCGGGGGCGGGTGTCGCGCTCGTTTTCGTCCTGTGGCTGACCCACGCGCTTCGCCATCGTCGCCAAACGCAGGCTCTGGCACTGATCCTCGCCGCCCTTTGTTATTTGCCCGTCAGCAATCTCATCACCTTGAACGCGACGGTCGCGGAGCATTGGCTGTACCTGCCGCTGGCTTTTGTCCTGCTCACCGCCAGTCTGGACCTAACCCAACTACTTGCCGGCTGGCGCGCTCGTCGATCCGCCTGGGCGAACGTTATCGTCGCGTGCCTGGTCTTCTGGGGTGGGTTTCTGGCGGTTCGCACGTGGATTCGACAGGGCGACTGGATCGATCAATCAACCTTCCTGGCCCGGACCATCGCGGACGGCGGCGACACGCCGCGCATGTACATCAATCGCGGGCACGAATTCGTGCGAAAGGGAGATCGCGCGGCCGGGCGGGCGGACTTCGAGCGGGCGCTCGCACTGGCGCCGGGCCAGCCGTTTGCGTCCCTCGGGCTTGCTTCGCTCGACTACGGCGAGGGAAAATTCGACGCCGCGAGGAAGCATCTCGAGGTCGTCTCGAGTCAAGAGTATTACCGGCCCGCCGCCCTGGAACTCCTGGCGCTCATTCGCCGGAAGGAGAATTCCGGGGACGGGCTGGCCGAACTAAAACGCGCGCTCGACCTGACGCCGGATGACTGGCCGCTGACCCGCCGAAAGATTCGGTTTCTCGTCGCCGACGGAAAACCCGCGCCCGCCATCAAGCTGCTGCGGGGATTTATCAATGAGCAGCCGTTTCGGGCCGAATCGTGGCTGCTTTTGGCCGGGCTCCTGCAAGAAAACGGCAACCCCGAGGCCGCAAGAGTTGCCACGCAACTGGCGGCGCAGCGGGACGTGCACTTGGACGAAGGGCCCAAATGATGTGCACCCGTGAAGACTCGAACTTCAAACCTTCTGATCCGTAGTCAGATGCTCTATCCAATTGAGCTACGGGTGCTCGTTGACGAGCCAAGATGCTAGCCGGGACCGGGGGGCTGTCAAACTATTCGAGCCCCGCCGTGTCCCCGCCAAGATAGCGCAGCGTCACCCGGCCCACGACCTCCAGACTGCCGGCCGAAATCGTTTCCAGCGTGTCGCCCGCCGTGTGCCACGGGGGAAAATCGAAGTCGATCAAATCAATCGTGGGAATGCCCGCGCGGTTCAATGGCACGTGATCATCCAGGATTTGCCCCTTCATCAGTTGAAAATTCGCGCGCAGATTCAACGCGTCGGCCGCCGCAAATATTCCCTGCAGCAACTTCGGCGGAGAATCGTTGGGCAGGGTGATTCCGAGATCGCGATCCCCGATCATGTCCCACAGCACCCCTACCCGAAACTGCTTCGCCCGCCCCGAATCGCGCAAGATCCGCGCGTAGTGGCGGCTCCCGTGCAGGCCATCGATCCGCGGCACGGCATCCAGTCCGTCGAACGGGGAAAAATTCACCGCCGCCTCCTCGCCATCGAAAAAGACGAGTTCAAAGCGCCGCGCAAAATCCGGGCGCAGCGCCAGCACGCGGGCAAGTTCCAACAGCGCGCCCGTGCCACTGCCACCGTCGTTTGCACCGACAAAGGAAATGTTCGCAAAATATTTCGTGTCGTAATGCGTGCTCACGATGGCGCGCGGATCCTTCGCGCCCGCATCGCGGTAACGGGAGATCAAATTCACAAATTCGATCGGGCCTCGCGGCGTCTGCTCGCGGAAGGTCTGGCGCTCTACCACCCACCCCGCCGCCGCGAGTTCAGCCTCGAGATACCGGCGCGCCTGTTCGAGCGCCGGCGAGCCCGAGGGGCGCGGCCCGAGGGCTACGATCTTCTCGACGTGGGCAAAGGCGCGCGCGCCGGAGAATTCACGCCAGAGCTCGCCCCGGGTCGGACCCTGCGCGCCGAGTCGGCACGCGACCGTGGCCAGAGCGCAGGCGGCGAGCAGCGGCGCGAGGGAACGCGAGACGGGATTGAATAATCGCATGGCTTGATTCAGCCGTGTGGGCGGGACCAGCGAGCGTGGTCAGTCGTCACCGCCGCCCAGCCCCATCTTTTCCAACAGCCGCTGCAAGTCACCCGCGTTGTAGTACGCGATTTCGATCGTGCCGCGCTGGCCATGAGCCCGCAGCTTCACTTCGGTGGCAAATCGATCGCGCAGTCGGTCCTGCACGCGCTGCAAAGCCGGCGACAAACCGCTCCCACCGCCCTGGCCGGTGGGCGTACTGCGCGAACGCCCCGCACGGGATTCGTCGCCACGCGCGAGGTAGGCCGCCACAAGTTGTTCCGCCCCGCGAACGGTGGCGCCCTGCCGCAAAATCTGCTCGGCCACGTGCAACTGTCCGGCGGGCGCCTTGATCGCCAGCAGCACCTTGGCGTGGCCGACGCTGAGCCGGCCCTGGACCACATAGGACTGCACCTGCGGCTCGAGATCGAGCAGGCGGAGCGCGTTCGCGACTGCCACGCGGCTGCGACCGACCTTCCTCGCGATGTCATCCTGCTTGAGCTGAAATTCCGTGGCGAGGCGCTCGTAGGCGCGCGCCTCCTCGATCGGGTTCAGATCCGCGCGCTGCAAATTCTCGATCAGCGCCAGTTCCACAACCTGTTGATCGCTGGCGGTCCGCACGATCACCGGCGCGTGCTCCAGCCCTAGCGCGGTGGCCGCGCGCCAGCGGCGTTCGCCCGCGATGAGCTGGTACTTGGCGCCGACCCTGCGCGCGACGAGCGGCTGGATGATGCCCTGCTCGCGGATGGAATCCATCAACTCGCGCAGTGGCTCGTCCCGAAATTCGCGCCGCGGCTGCAGCGGACTCGGGACAATGTCGCCGAGCGCGACTTGCAAGACGCGTTCACCCGCCGGAAACGGCACCGCCGCGGGCGCAGGCGTCCGGCTGGGACTGAGCGAGCCAAGGCCGCGGCCGAGAACGTTTTTCGCCATAGTGTCCGCGAGTATAGCACCGGCGGCGGCGGCGCAAAGGCACCATCACGGATTCGGCACCGGCACGTACTTTCGATATAAGCCGCGGAATTGGTCGTACGTCAGGCCCAGCAATTCGGCAGCCTTGCGCTGGTTGTGCTTCCCCCGCGTCAGCGCCTCCTGCAGCAGGCGCTGCTCAAAATCCGCGACCACCTCGATTAGATTCACGGGCAGACTGGGCGAAGACGCCGCCGGCGCCGGCGTGACCCCAGACGCACCCTCCAGTCGCAACTCATAGGGGGCGATGAAAGGGTCGAGGACAATTTCGCGGATCAGGTTTCCACCCTCGACCGACCGGCTCACCGCCCGCTCCACCGCGTTCTTCAACTCCCGCACGTTGCCCGGCCAGTCGTGGGTGCGCAGCGTGTCGAGCGCCTTGTCCGTGAAGCGCGGCGCCTCCGCCAGACCCATGTCGGAGACCATGCGCAGGAGGAAATGATTCGCCAGGAGTTCGATGTCGCCCGTTCGATGACGCAGGGGCGGCAGAAAGAGCACCTCGAACGAAAGCCGGTCGAGCAAGTCGCGCCGGAATTTCCCGGCGGCGGCGAGGGCCGGCAAATCGGCGTTGGTTGCGCCCACCAGGCGCACATCGACCTCGATGCTCTCCGACGAGCCCACGCGCTCGAACGAGCCGTACTCCACGGCGCGGAGAATTTTTTCCTGCAGCTCAACGGGCATCTGGGCGATCTCGTCGAGGAAGAGCGTGCCCCCGTGGGCCGCCTCGAAGCGGCCGCGCCGTTGCCGCACCGCGCCGGTGAAGGCGCCGGCCTCATGCCCGAAGAGTTCCGACTCGAGGACGTTCGGCGAAAGCGCGGCGCAATTCAGCTTGAGGAACGGGCCACCCCAGCGCGGCGAAAGATAGTGCAGGCGCGACGCCGCCAGCTCCTTGCCCGTCCCTCGCTCCCCCACCAGCAATACCGGCCGCGGCGCCTTCGCCGCCCGCGCCAACCGCTGCTGAAAATCCAGAAACTCATCAGAACTCCCCAGCGCTTCCAGCGGCGCGCCACCGACCGACCCAGTCAACTCGGCCGATTCCATTGGTCGAATACGAGGAGGCATGGCGAATCCTACCAGTTCATGGTTTGTTCAACCAACAACTTTCTAATATTTTACGCTCAGAAAAGAAATCTAAAATTTTAAATACCTTATTTTCAATTACTTATAAATCAACCAGCTTTCTTGGCATCCGCGTTGCTAAATGGCTTGTCGTTCCAAAAACTTCCGTAAATCCGCAACTCCTCCATTCCATGAAATCCGCCAACGCCACTTTCCCGCACATGCTGGTGCTGAATCCTGAATTTTCCCATCCGCGCACCCATCTGGTCCGCGCCCGGGCCCGGAGCTTCGCCCGTCTGACGAGCGAACTGCTCGAACAGGACAACTCCGCGGCCGGCTTTATCGAGCGGTCCACCTTCCTGGTGCTGGTGCTCTGCGTCGCCGGTCCGGTCATCGCCTCGCTGCTCTCGCTGGGTTCGTAAGTTTACCGCCTCTCTTCATTCCACCCCGACTCTCACTCCAACCACAATACTCCCATGGGCATCTTCACCCGCTTCCGCGACATCGTTAATTCCAACATCAACTCCATGCTCGATCAGGCCGAGGATCCGGAAAAGCTGATCCGGCTGATGATCCAGGAAATGGAGGACACGCTCATCGAAATGAAGGCGTCGTGCGCGGGCGCCATCGCCGCCCGGAAAAAGTCCGGCCGCGCGTTCGACGCCTCCAAGGCCCGCGTGACCGACTGGGCCGCCAAGGCCGAGCTGGCCATCTCCAAGGGGCGCGAGGATCTCGCCCGTGAAGCCCTCCTCGAAAAGCGGCGTTACTCCGAGACGCTGCTGGCGCTTGAGACCGAGGCCCAGCAGCTGGATGACGTGGTGGGCCAGTACCAAGGCGACATCCTCCAGCTCGAGGACAAGCTCACGAAGGCTCGCGAAAAGCAGCGCTCGCTCGTGCAGCGCCACATTCACGCGCAGAAGAAGACGGCCGCGCAGCAGCAGATCCGCAAGGCGGGATCAGGCGATGCCGTGTTGCGCTTCGAACAATTCGAGAATCGCATCGAGCGTCTCGAAGCCGAGGCGGATCTTGTGAACATCGGGCGCCGTCCCACCTTGGAGGACCAGTTCACCAAGCTCGTGACCGACGAGGAAATCGAAAAGGAACTTGCCGCCCTCAAGGCCAAGGCTCCCGGACCGTCGCACTAACCCTGGTGATCACCTCCCGCCGAACCGCGCACTGCGCAAATCTCCGTGCAATTGCGCCTCCCGACAGGCATTCTGAAATCACTTCGATATGTTGAATCTCCTTGCCAGCCTTAACGGTCACCTCGCGTCCAACGACATCCCGAGCGAGGTCATTCCAATCGTCGCCATCGTCTTCACGTTCGTGTGGCTGATCATCAAGACGCTGGTGTCACCGTTTGTCCAGGCCAAGGCGAACAAGAACGCCGCCGCGAAAGCGGGCGGCAACGCGGCTCCTTCCGGGGATGAGGCCCTCCTCATCCGCCAGATGCAGCAGACGCTGACCAAGATGGAGGAACGCGTCGAGGCGCTTGAAACCATTCTGCTCGAACAATCCCGCTCCCAAAAATTATGAACAACGGCTATCATCGCTCGCGTCACGGCATCCTCCTCGGTGTCTTCAAGGGCATCGCTGAAACCCAGGGCTGGTCGGTCCTGCTCACCCGCGTCATCGGGATCATCATCCTCCTGTGCGTCGCAAAGATGCTCGGCGCCCATCATCTCGCCAAGTGGTTCGTCGCCGGCTTCTTTTACCTTGCCGCCGCCGTGCTGATGCCGCCGCCCCATCGGGAATTGCCCTGACGCCACACCGCGGCTCCGCCCCATTCCGTCCTCCGTTTCCATGAACAAACCTTCCTGGTTCTCCAACGTCCGGCGCTCGCGCAACGGCATTCTCCTCGGCGTCTTCAAGGGCATCGCGGAAAGCAAGGGCTGGGGCGTGACCCAGACCCGGATCGGCGGCGCGTTTGTCCTCATCATCGCCTCGGGCATCATTGGCGATCGCGATCTCTCCCGCTTCTTTATCGCCGCGTTCTTCTACCTCCTGCTCGCGGTGCTGATCCCGGCGGAGTCGGGCGACGGCCGCGCGTCCATCGATCGCGTCGGCGACGACCTCGTCTCCCGCGTGCGCAACCGGCTCGAGCCCGGCAAGCCCGTGCCGCCCATCGCGACCTACACGCGCTCGGATCTCGCCGATCTCGGCCGGCAGATGGAGCGGCTCAATCGTCGCGTCCAGCGCATGGAAGGCGTCGTGACCAATCGCAGCTACGAGTGGGAGCGCCGGATCCGTTCCGAAAACAATTGAACCCGTGCGCACCCGCATCGTCCAGGCTCTTCTCGTCATCGCGTGCGCCGTACCCTGCTCGGTCCTGGGCGGTTCCGGGTGGCAGCGCGAAGCGAACGCCCGCGATCGCTCGACCGGCGACAACGTCGTCGGCGTCGTCACCGCGATCTTGACGGCGTCGGCGACGGTTTCGACGCGACCCAGCTTCTACGTGGGGATCAAGTACGCCTCGCTCGGACAAATTCTGAGCGGTCAGTAACGGCATCGCCGGGTGCGATGGGGGCCGAGAGGCTCGCAATCGGGATTGACATGGCGCGCGGTTGCCATTCCCATTGGTCCTGATGCCCAACCCCCCTGATTTGCGGGCGTCGCTGTCGATGCTTTCCATCGTTTCCCCCGGCCGCATAAAGCTGCCTTTGTTTGCAGCGGCCATTGGATTTCTCCCGCTGGCAGGGTTCACCCCCGCTCACGCGCAGCAAATTCGGGTCCTCAAAATCGGGCACCAGTTTCCGGGCGGCACGATCGACGAGGGAGACTTCCGTGATCGCCTCTGCCGAAAATTCGCCGCCGAAGTCGAGAAGCGGACGAACGGCGCGCTGAAGTGCGAGATCTTCCCCCAGAACAAACTCGTCAAGCCCGAAGTCCAGATCGATGCGCTCAAGTCGGGCGCGATGGACCTCTGCCTGATGCCGCTGAACAACGCCTTCGATAAATTGCCCGAACTCAACGTCACGCTCCTCCCGGGCGTCATCAAAAGTTATGAGCAGGGCCTCCGCTGGAAGACCGAGCCGATCGGTCGCGATGTCACCAACCTGCTCGAAGCGCATGGGGCCGTCACGCTCACCTGGGTCTGGCAGGCGGCTGGGATCGTGGCCGCCATCCGCCCGGTCCTCGTACCCGATGACGTGCGCGACCTGCGGGTTCGCGGGGCCGGCAAGAGCGTCGATACCGTGTTGAGCGTGGTCGGCGGCCGGGTCGTCAGCATGGCCTCGAGTGAGATTCCAAAGGCGTTTCGCGAGGGCAAGGTGGACGCCGCGATCACGACCTCGACCTCGCTGGTCTCGTTCAAGCTGCAGGATTTCTGCCGCGCGGTGACGACCCCGCGGCTGCGTGCGCTCTTCTATTTCCCGGAGCCGTTGCTCATGTCGAAGGTGACCTTTGATTCGCTCACCCCGGATCAGAAGCGGATCGTGATCGAAGTCGGCGCCTCGCTGGAGAAGTTTGCGCTCGATTGCGCGCGCGCCGACGACGAAACCCTCGCGCGCACCTATCTGGCGGCGAACGCGGCGGTGGCGGACATGGACGAGGAGCAATGGATGATGTGGCAGCGGGTCGCGCGCGCGGCGGCGTGGCGGGATTACGAGCGGACCGTGCCGAAGGGCGACGAGTGGTTGAAGAAGGCGCTGGCCGTGCCGTGAACGCGGACCTCACGCCGAAGGTGCGCGATCGCCTTTGACGATCGTGTCGGGCTTGGCAAAGTGGCGCATCCATGAAGAAGTGCGCCCTGCTTGTCCTCTCCCTCCTCGCGCTGGCACCGCTGCGCGCCGCCGACCCAACCTCATTCATGGTCGGCTCGTTCACCTTCAAGCGGCCGGCGGCCCTGTCGTGGGTCGCCGTCGATCCCTCCGGCATGCGCAAGGCGCAATTGTTCGCCGGCGACGCAAAGGATCCCACCAAGCGCGCGGAAATCGTTTTCTTCCACTTCGGACCCGGCGTGGGTGGCGGCGTTGACGCGAACATCCAGCGCTGGCTCGGTCAATTCACGCCCGAAAGTCCGGACGCCAAACCCATCATCGAGAAGGCGGACGTAAAGGGCGTCAAGCTCACGCGCGTCCGCGCCGAGGGAACTTTTTCGAGCGGCATGCCCGGTGGCCCGACCACGCCGCTGAAAGGCTACGCGCTGCTCGGCATCATCCTGGAAAGCCCGAACGGCGATGTCTTCATCAAGATGACGGGTCCGGACGACGTGGTGAAAGCGAACGCGCAGGCCTTCGAGGACCTGGTGAAGAGCGCGCTGGACTGAATGCGGAAGTAGCCCGCAATCGCAATGCTTTCATTCTGACTTCCGCATTCTGCATTCCGATTTCCTAACGCTCCCACGCGGCCAGGAACCCTTCCACGAGCGCCGGCAATTCGCGCGCATAACCTCCCTCGAGCACCGCGGCGGCACGAATTCCAGATTCGCCGAGCCATCTGCCCAGCGTCACGAAATCCTCCTCGCGCAGGCTCATTTGCGTGATCGGGTCGCCTACGTAGGCGTCAAATCCCGCGGAGATCAGCACAAGGTCCGGCTTGAAAAGGAGCACCGCCTGCCACGATTCCGCCAGCGAGCCCATGTGGTCGGAGGCTTCCGCAAACGGCGGCACCGGAAAATTGAGCACGTTGTCAAACGACGCGCCGCCGCTGCCGGGCCAGCCCGGAAGCTGGTGAATCGAGACAAAGAGCGTGCCGTCCACGCCGTGTAGGATCGACTCGGTGCCATTGCCGTGATGCGCGTCAAAATCCCAGACGGCCACTCGCTTCACGCCACGCGCTCGCGCGGCGAGCGCCGCGATCGCGATGTTGTTGAAATAGCAGAACCCCATCGCACGATCGCGCAGCGCGTGGTGACCCGGGGGCCGCATGAGCGAGAACGTCTTCTCGCCGGCGAGCGCCGCCGACATCGCGTCCAGCGCCGCGCCCGCGCCGCGCCGCGCATGGCCGGCCAGGTCATCGTACCGCGGCGTGTCGGCGTCGAAATCCGCGTCGCCCGCTTCAATCCGACGCAGGTGCTCCACGGTGTGCGCGCGAAGGATGTCCGCGTCCCCGGCCGGCGCCGGCGTCCGCCAAGTCCAGTCCGGATGCGCCTCGCGCAACACCGCGGCGGTGCGCACGACCCGAAAGGGCGCCTCCGGGTGGCCGGACGCGTCAAAGCCGGCGCAAATTGGATCGTGCAGGATGACCATTTTTAAGGCCGTTATCCGGCGAAAACAAAGTCCTCACCCATCACGGCTGGATGGTCAATCCCCGACCGCTTACTCTGGTTTTCGCGCTCCAACACGGATGTGTCATCCAATTGACACCCCCCCTTCCGCTGCTACCCTCTTTCCTTTCGCAGCCTTATGAGATTCCCGCTCGCCTTAACGGCCAAAATTGCGTCCTACATCGTCGGACACAAACTGAAAAAAACGGACAAGTACGCGACCGTTTTGCAGCTTGAACCGTTGCACACCTGCAACCTCACCTGCACGGGTTGCGGCCGGATTCGCGAGTACTCGACTTCGCTCAAGGACGTCATGTCGCTCGAAGACTGCCTGCAGGCGCCGATCGATTGCGGCGCCCCGATGGTGTCCATCTGCGGCGGTGAACCCCTGATTTATCCGCACATCGAGGCGCTGACCAACGGCATCCTTGCGCAGGGCCGCATTGTTTACATGTGCACGAACGCGATGTTCATGCGCCGGAAGATGCGCCAATACATGGCTTCGCGTTATGCCGGGGATACGGCGAACGT
Organism: Verrucomicrobiota bacterium; assembly: GCA_031370675.1. Lineage (GTDB taxonomy): Bacteria > Verrucomicrobiota > Verrucomicrobiia > Chthoniobacterales > SZAS-18 > SZAS-18. The sequence goes on along the minus strand of JANMQT010000350.1, from coordinate 18,134 downwards.
GGAAAAGGAAATCGCCGCCTTGATGGCGCAGGAATTGATGTCGGAGAAGGACGCCGCGGAAGTTCGCAAGGGCCCGAAGGACACGAGCGCACCCGTGATCGCGCCGCACAGTTATTTCTATTGGAACGTCCACCTCGACGGCCTCGAGTACATCCACGACCTGATCGTGGAGCGCGAGGGCGTCTTCAAGGAGTGCGTCCTGGCGATGAAGATGGCCAAGCGGCTCGGGTTCCAGGTCGCCACGAACACGACCATCTACAAGGAAACCGACATGAAGGAGATCGAGGACATGTATGAGTTCCTCGGTGAGCTCGGCCTTGACGGTCACACCATCTCGCCCGGCTACGAGTACGACGCGGCGAAGAAGGACATGATCGAGCGTCTCAATCTCCAGCCCGAGAATTTCTTCCTGACCCGCGCGATGACGCGGGAGAAGTTCAAGGACATCGAGGATTGGACCCACCGCTTCCCTGTGCTGGGCACGCCCGTCTATTTTGAGTTCCTGGCCGGCAAGCGCGACCTGACCTGCTCGGCGTGGGCGATTCCCACGCGGAACATCGGAGGCTGGAAGGGCCCCTGCTACCTGATGACCGACGCCCACTACGGCTCGTATCAGGAACTGCTCGAGAAGGTCGAGTGGGACAAGTACGGCGTCGTCAACGGCGTGGCCAAGGACAGCCGTTGCGAAAACTGCATGGTGCATTGCGGATACGAGCCCAGCGCCACGCTGGGGGCGCCGATTAACGCGCGTTCGGGTGACACCTGGAAAAACATCAAATTTAATTTCGGTCCGCGACCCAAGCCCTCCGGCAAGGGGAAATTCGTCAACGCCTACAATGGCGTCACGAGCGGGCGCGGCCACCTCACCGGTCCGAAAGACGTCACCAAAGATCTCGCCGGAGCGGCATGAGTGAGTCGCGGCTGACTCTCGCCGGCCGATCGTTCTGCGCGCTCCCAGGCGCGCTGAAGCCACTGCGCGGTGATTGTCCGGATTGGAGAATTTTGACCGCGGCGTCGGCCGCCTGACGCTCCCCCACCGCCATGCTGCCCGCCTCAAAGGTCATTCCACTTCCACGCCCGGGCGCGCGCGTGCAGCTGCACGTCGAGCCGACGCCCGATGCGGACATCCAGCAGGCGATCCGGGCGGCGCAGGAGAATCTCCTGCGCCTCCAAAACGCCGACGGCCACTGGTGCTGCGAGCTGTTCGTCGACAGCACCCTTTGCTCCGACTACGTGTTGTTCATGCACTGGCGCGGGAAGGTCGACCGCGACCTGCAGGAGAAATGCGTCGGCCACATTCGCCGGCGACAGCTCTCGGACGGCGGCTGGAACATCTACGATTGCGGGCCGAGCGAAATCAACGCCTGCGTGAAGGCGTACTTCGCGCTCAAGCTCGCCGGTCATCGACCGAGTGATCCGTGGATGGTCGAGGCGCGCGCGAACATCCTGCGCCTCGGCGGCATTCCGCGGATGAACACATTTTCGAAGTTATACCTCGCGCTGCTCGGGCAGTTCCCCTGGCAGTACGTGCCGATCATCCCGGTCGAGGTCGTGCTCATGCCCGACTGGCTCTATTTCAACATCTATGAGATGTCGTCTTGGAGCCGCGCGATGCTGATGCCGCTCGCCATCATCAATCACTACAAGCCGACGCGACACTTGCCGGAGCATCTCCAGCTCCACGAGCTGTACCCGGTCGGCACCGAGGACAAGGACTTCTCGCTCCCGCGCGACCCGCGCTTTTTCGCCTGGAAGAATTTCTTCCTGCGCTGGGATTCGATTTTGAAATCGGTCGACGATCTCCCCTGGCGCCCGCTGCGTAAACGCGCGCTGCGCAAGGCGCTGGCGTGGATGACCGAGCGCATGGGTGAGGGTTCCGACGGCCTCGCGGCCATCTTCCCCGCCATGCTCAACGCGCTCATCGCCCTCGAGGCGGCCGGAGTGCCCGAGGATTCCCCCGTCTACCAAAAGGCGACGAAGGATTTCGAGGGACTCTTCGTGCATGACCCGGACGACTTCCGCATCCAGCCGTGCCTTTCGCCGGTCTGGGACACCGCGATCAACACGATTGCGCTCGCAGAAAGCGGGCTGGAGCCGACCCATCCCGCGCTGCGTCACGCGGCCACGTGGCTGTATTCGAAAGAAGTGAGACTGCTGGGCGACTGGACGCGGCAGAACTCTCATCCCGAGGCCAGCGGCTGGGCGTTCGAGTACAACAACATTTATTACCCCGACACCGACGACACCATGATGGTGCTGATGGCGCTGCGTCACGTTTCGCCCGAGGACAAGCCGGCGGCCGCGGCCTGCTTCAAGCGCGCGCTGCCGTGGTTGTTGAGCTTCCAGTGCGAGGATGGCGGCTGGGCTGCATTCGACAAGGACGTAACCAAGCACTGGCTCGAGCACATGCCCTTCGCGGATCACAACGCGATTCTCGATCCGACGTGCAGCGATCTCACGGCGCGTGTGCTCGAGTTGCTCGGGTATCTCGGATTCTCGCGGGATCTGCCGTTTGTGCAGCGGGCCATCAAGCACCTGCAACACACGCAGGAGGACGACGGGTCGTGGTACGGTCGCTGGGGCGTGAATTACATTTACGGCACGTGGCAGGTGCTGCGCGGCCTGCGCTCGATCGGACTCGACATGCGCGCTGACTGGATCCAGCGCGGACGCGACTGGCTGGAGAGCTGCCAGAACGACGACGGCGGCTGGGGCGAGACAGCGTCGACCTATGACGACGCGCAATTGAAGGGCAAGGGTCCGAGCACGGCGTCGCAAACTGCCTGGGCCTTGATGGGCCTCATTGCCTGCGGCGATCTTTCGCGCGCGAGCATTCAGCGCGGCCTGGATTATCTCATCTCCACGCAAGTCGAGGACGGTTCCTGGAAGGAGCCGTGGACCACGGGCACCGGGTTCCCCCGCGTGTTTTATCTCCGCTACGACAGCTATCGGAACAACTGGCCGCTGCTGGCGATGGCCACGTACCTCAACGAAAAAAACCGCGTGTTCCGGCCGACGCAGGTGGAGATGTGAACGGGGCGCCGCGGCCAACCCGCTCCAAAGGATTGTCATGCTGAGCGAACCCGGCTGGCGGGTGAGTCGAAGGACCTCAGGCTGCGCCCTTCTGAGATCGAAACGACGCGCTTTGGACGATCAAACGAGCCAGAAAACAGCTTGAGGTCCCTCGACTGCGCTCGGGATGACAGGAGATTGGGGCGTCGTGCGCGGAGTCGACGATTTCACCGCGAATTCCGCATTCCCACTTCCGTTCAGACCCTGAACAGCGGACCGGCCTGGGCCTCGAACGCGAGGATATCCGCCGCCCGCTGGACGAGGCTGCGGATGCGACCGGGATCCGGCGCCTCGCGCCAGTTGCCGTCGCGCTTGAAGGCGGATCCAATGATGACGCCATCCGCGACGGTCAGGAACTGGCCGAGATTCTCGATCCGCATGCCGGAACCGACGAACACCGGAAGATTGCTCCGCTCCCGCGCCTCCTTGATCTCCGCCAGCTTGGGTTCCCGCCCGGTCACGGGGCCGGTGACAATGACCGCATCGGCCCCCATGAACTCGAGCGCCTCGGCCATGGCGCCAATGCTGATGTCGGCCGTGATCGCGTGGGCCGAGTGCTTCTTCTTGATATCGGCCCAAACCTGCACATCGGTCGCGCCAATCTGCTTGCGGTAGCGCAGCAGTTTCGCGGCGTTGGATTGCATCAAGCCCTCGTCGGCCACGTGGGCGAACGCGAAACACTCCGCGCGAATGAAATCGAGTCCGGCCGTGTGCGCGACGGCCAGCGCTTCGAAATCCGCCCCGGCCAGGATTTGGATGCCGACCGGCAGGTCGCACTCGAGTTTCACCGCGGCGGCCACCAGCGTCATGGCCGCGGTGATTTCGGGGCCCACGCCGCCGCTGAGGTATGGCACGTCGTGCATGTTTTCCACCATCACGCATTTCACGCCGCACTCCGCGTAGATGCGCGCCTCGATCCGCGCCTGCTCCACGATCTCCGCCACGCTCGATACGCTTCCCGGCGTTCCTGGCAAAGCCCCGACGTGGATCATCCCGATGATCGGTTTTCCCTCCACCGTGAAGGTGGACTCATCCGTCGCGGGAGGCAGCAGATAGGGCTGATGCATGTCGACGTCCGGATTCATGAAAGCTTTTCGTAGTAGCGCAGCGCCTCGATGCCGGAACCGAACTCCTTCAATGGATACACCCCCTTGGCGCCGCCTGCACCCGGATCCCGCACGAGATAGTCGAAGCCGTCCTTCCCGCAGATCACCATGAAGTGCGTGATGCCGTTGGGATAGCGCAGTCGCACGATGACCGGGTTGCCGCGGCGCAGATTGGAATCGATCAGGTAATACGATCCGGCGTCCTCGTAAACATGCCGCACCTGTTTCGGCGCCGCCTCCGCCGCCTTCTCCCAATACAGCCAGCCCTGCGGCGTGTAGCCCTCGTGGTCCGAGAGAAAACGATTGAGCGAACCCGGATCCGTCTCCACGCCGTAAGAACGCAGCACCATCGCGGCCGACGCCACCGCACACCCCTCCCCTCCGAGCGTGCTGGTGGTGGGTCCCAGCGGATCGTTCGCCCAGCGCGGATCCCCTTGGAAAAACTGCGGCACCTGTACCTCCACCCGGCGGAAAAAATACATCCCGCCGCTCGCCGCAAGCGGCCCCTTGCTGAAATACAGCACGCTCGCGAGCACCACGGCGCCGAGGAACAACAGCACCGTGCAACTCGCCAGCCAGACGATCCAAAATCGCCGGCGCACCGCGATCACGTCGCGGTCATGCATGAGGGAGACAGACATTTCACTCTTCTATTAAGCAGGCTCCGGCCAACCTGAGGATACCAATCTACCGGCCACCTCACAACCCTCTGGCAGCTAGTTTGTTAAACCATCCCCAAATCCAGCAGGACCCACCCCCATTTTGCCTCGCGCCAGCGGCTTAGTGAAAATCGTTTGCATTTAACGAACCGCGCGTTTCATTGGCGGCGTGAACGTAATCCAGGTCCTTCTGGCGCTGAGCGTGGCCTTGGCGCCGGTTTCGGCTGGGGCCGCGGAACCACTGCGGGCCGTGTGCCTGTCGACGATCACCACGGAAATTGTGCAAAAGGTGGGCGGCGCCCGGGTGGAGGTGGTCGGGTTGGTGAAACCCGGGATGGACCCACACGACTACGAGCCCACGCCGGCGGATTTGAAAGCGATTGCCGATTCCGATCTCGTGGTTGCCTCCGGCAAGGGAATCGAGGGCTACCTGTCCAAACTGCGGCAAAGCTCCGGAACGAAGTCCTCGTTGCTCCGCGTGGGCGACGCCCTGCCGGGACTGCGGGTGTTGCCCGGCACGGAGGACGCCAGGAAGGGCGAGGACCCGCATTGGTGGCACAGCATCGGCGCGATGCAGAAGGCGGTGAACGTCGTGCGTGATGGCTTGATCGACGTGCGTCCGGCCGATCGCGACACATTCACGAAGAACGCGGCGTCCTATCAGCTGGAGTTGGACGCGTTGAAACGCTGGGCGGCCGCGGAGATGGCCAGGGTGCCGCGCGACCAGCGCAAGCTCGTGACCTCGCACGACGCCTTCCAATACTTCGCGCGTGATTTCGGGTTCACGATTTATCCGATCAAGGGTATCTCGTCGGACGACGAACCGTCCTCGAAGAAAGTCGCGGAGTTGATCGCGATCATTCGGAAGCAAAAGGTGAAGGCCATTTTCCCGGAGAGCATCGAGAACCCCAAGGTCATGGCGGAAATCACGCGGGAAACCGCCGTGAAGGTGGCGGGCAAATTGTACGCGGACGGACTCGGGGAGCATGAGGCTGGCACCTACGACGGAATGTACCGGAGCAACGTGCGCACCATCGCCTCGGCCCTCGGGGAGGGAGCGCCATGAGAGGTTCCCCGCTCTTTCGCGCGCTGCTCACGCTCGCCGCCCTCTTGCTGGCGGCCTGGCCGGTGTGGCGGATCACGCGTTCCAGCGCGACGCCCATTCCCGCGGCCGCAGCCTCGCCAGAGCTTCGCGCGCCCAACGCGGCGCGACCGCAACTCGCACTGGAATTTCTCCCGGCACCTCCGATCGAGTTCGAGGTGAAATATCTCGGCAAGACCATCTGGCGCGGCAGCGGCAACAGTTTGGCGGTGGTTTCTCCCCCACTGGATTTCACGATCCCCGCGGAGGGCGTCGATTTGCAGATCACCGCGCGCTGGCCGGCGGATCTCAAGCACGGCGCGGTTCGCGCGCGGCTCACGCCCTCGGACGGTGTCGCCATCGAACGCCTCGCGTGGACGCGCGAAGGTGCCATGCTCGACGACGTGCTCACGTTCACCGACCGCTGACGCCATGTCGAACCATCGCCTCGAGGTCCGCAACCTGACGGTTTCCTACCATCGGATCCCAGCGCTGCATCACCTGAATTTCGATTTACCCTGCGGCAGTTGTGTCGCCCTGCTCGGCCCCAACGGCGCCGGCAAAACGACGCTGCTCAAGGCGCTCGCCGGCCTGCTGCCCGCGGAGACCGGGACGATTTATTTTCACGGCCACGAGCATGGGAACCGCGCGCACGACACCACCTACCTGCCGCAACGCGAGCAAGTGGATTGGGATTTCCCGATCACCGTGCGCGCCTTGGTGGAGATGGGCCGCTACGTCCGCCTGGGCGCGTGGCGGCGTTTCGGCGAGGCGGATGAAAGGGCGGTCGAGGACGCGCTCACGGCCATGGATTTGCGGTCGTTCGCCGATCGCCAAATCAGTGCGCTCTCGGGTGGACAGCAGCAGCGGGCGTTTCTCGCGCGTTCGCTCGCGCAACAGGCGCACGTCATCCTGCTGGACGAGCCGTTCACCGGCCTGGACCGGAATTCCAGCCGGCAGCTGGGCGTCATCCTGCGTGGACTGGCGGACGATGGCCGGCTTGTGGTGGCCTCGCATCACGACCTGAAGAGCGTGCCGGAGCTGTTCGATCATGCTGTCCTGCTGAACGGCGAACTCATCGCCGAGGGCGAGGTCAGCTTCGTCCTCGCCGTCGAAAACCTGGAGCGCGCCTACGGCACGCAGGTTTTTTCCGGTCCCGCCCCGGCGCAGTCGCATGCGCATTCGCAATCCCGTTGATGAACGCCTTCACCGAGCCCTTTAGTCACGAGTTCATGCAGCGCGCGGTGCTCGGTTGCGCGCTCATCGGCTTCACGAACGGTTTCCTCGGCGCGTTCGTATTGTTGCGCCGCATGGCGCTGATGGCGGATGCCCTCTCGCATTCGCTGCTGCCCGGCCTCGCGGTCGGCGTGCTCCTGTTTGGCCTCACGCCCATCAGCCTCTTCTTTGGGGCACTTGCGGCCGCGCTGCTGGTCGCGCTCGGCGCCGGACTCATCTCTCGCAGCTCCCGGATCAAGGAGGACGTCGCGCTCGGCATCCTTTACACCGTGGCCTTCTCGCTCGGCATCATCCTGCTGGCCTATTCCCCGACCCGGGTGTCCCTCCAGCACTATCTCTTCGGCAACATTCTTGGGCTCAGCGACGATGACCTTTGGATTTCCTACAGTATCGCGCTGCTCTCGCTGCCGCTCCTCGTCCTTCTCCAGCGGCCGCTGCTGCTGCTGCTCTTCGAGCCGAATGTCGCCCGCTCCCAGGGCGTCCGTGTCGGGGCCCTCACCTATCTCCTCGTTGGCCTCGTGGTGCTCGCGATGATCTCCGCGTTGCAAGCCGTCGGCGTCGTGCTCGCGCTCGGACTGCTCGTCGCGCCGGCTGCGACGATTTACCTGTTCTCCGACCGCTACGAATGGCTGTTCTGGGGCGGCGGGCTTGTCGGAATGTTCGGCGCCTGCTTCGGCCTGTTGCTTTCGTACTGGCTCAACCTGCCAAGCGGGCCCTGCATCACACTGCTGCTTGGCGTCATCTTTGGTTTTGCCTACCTGCTCAGTCCTCGCTACGGCCTGCTGCCGCGTGTTTGGCGTCGCAAACGGCACTTCCATGAGGAGTCGCTCGAGCGCTGGCACGACCATCCGCCCGCCTGACGGGTGCTCACTTCCCGAGGCAGAACGTCGCGAAAATCCGGCCGAGAATATCCTCGGTGTCGGTGCCCCCGACCACGTCGCCCGCCGCATTCAAAGCCGCGCGCAAATCCACCGCCACAAATTCTGGCGGCTCACCGGCGAGCAGCGTCTCGCGAGCGCGCTCGAGCGACGCGCGCGAGCGAGCGAGACAGTCGCGATGCCGGACATTGATTGCCGCGCCCGCTCCGCTGCTGGACCGCAGCGTTCCGCCGGCCACGCGCGCCACGATTTCCCCGCCGAGAAGATCGATCCCCTCGCCGCTCACGCACGAGACCGAAATCCAACCTTCGCTTCCGCGCTGGCGCCATTCCGGGTGCACCCCGAGATCCATCTTGTTCAGCACGACCAGCCGCACCTGCTGCGCGTCCGAGGCCACGGGCAGCCGTGCGGCCGATCCCGGCGGCTGGCTCGCATCCATGACCTGCAAAACGAGGTCGGCCCCCGCCAGCTCGCGATGCGCGCGTTCGATGCCCTCGCGCTCGATCGGATCCGCCGACTCACGCAGGCCCGCCGTGTCGACCAGCCGCAAAGCCAGTCCCCGCACGCTGACAAATTCCTCGATGGTGTCGCGCGTGGTGCCCGGCAGGGCGCTCACGATGGCGCGGTCGCGACCGGCCAGCGCGTTAAGCAGGCTGCTCTTGCCGACGTTGGGCTCACCCACGATCGCCGTGCGCAACCCCTCACGCAGGATGCGGCCCGGCCGCGCCGTGTCGAGCAGCGCGGCCACTTGTGCGCGCGCGTCGTCCAGCCGGGCGAGCAGCGCGGACCCGGTTTCCGGCGTGATGTCCTCGTCGGGGAAATCGATGTACGCCTCAACGTGCGCGACCAGGTTCAGCAGGTTTTCGCGGAGCGATTCGATGCGCCGGCCCAGACCACCGGCCAGCTGCTCGTTTGCCGCGCGCAACGCGAGGTCACTGTGCGCACGGATGAGATCCATCACCGCCTCCGCCTGCGTCAGATCGAGCTTGCCGTTCAGGAACGCGCGCTGCGTGAACTCGCCCGGACCCGCGACGCGCGCCCCCGCGGCCACGATCGCCTCGAGCATCCGCCGGGCGACCAGCGGTCCGCCATGCCCCGAAATTTCCACGACGTCCTCGCCGGTGTAACTGGCAGGCGCGGCAAATCGCGTGACCAGCACTTCGTCCAACGTCGCGCCATCCCCATCCCTCACGGTGGCGCGGCAGGCCCGTCGCACCTCGGCGCCCGCGAGAGTCTTCCCCGCCGGCCGATGGCAAACCCGAGCGGAGATCGCGACCGCCTCCAGCCCGGAGACGCGCAGGAGCGCGACGGCACCCTCCCCGGGCGGCGTCGCGATGGCGGCGATGGTGTCGGTGTACATTTCGAGCCGCGGCGGGCGCGGCAAGCTGGAAATCGGCTCTCGCCAAATCCCCGCTGTCCATTAGCATCCCATCATGCGCGCATCCACCATTCTCCGCACCCTCGCGATCGCCTCGCTGACCGTCGTCCTGCCCTCCGCTCTTGCCGCCGCCGATGAAGCGGCCAATAAACTTGCCGACGCGGTCGTGAAAGCAAGCGGCGGCGGTACGTGGCCGTCGGTGAAACGCATTCGCTTCACTTTTGTGGTCGAGGAACCCGGCAAGACCGAGCCCCTGCTCGTGGCGAAGCACGACTGGGATTTAGTGACCTATATGGACACCGTGGAATGGAAGGAAAAGAAGGCGACGATCGACGTGTGCGATCCACAATCCATGAAGACGGAGGACGAAAAGGCCGCGATGGCCCGCTGGACCAACGACAGCTACTGGCTCGTGGCGCCGCTCAAACTCAGGGACGAGGGCGTCACCCTGAAATACGGCGGCAAGAAGACCGTGGACGGCCGCGAGTTTGAGTTGCTGGACGTGAGCTTTGGCAAGGTGGGCATGACGACCGGCGATCACTACACGATGTACATCGATCCGAAGACATCCTTAATCGCGAAGTGGGATTACATGCCCGCGCCGGACAAGAAAATCACGTCCGCTTGGGAGGACTACAAGGATTTTAGCGGCTTGAAACTGTCCACCAGACACGACTTCGCCGGCAAGGTGCTTTTGCTGAAAGACATCATCGTGGATCGGTAAGCATGCCGCGACACCGCGACGCTCACCTCCTCCCCCAATGCGCTTCAAGCGGAGGCTTACCCATCGCATCAAGCGCTTTGGGGCGTGGTTGAAACAAGTCGTCCTGCTCGGGCGGGCGGACTGGCACAGAGCTTCCGACGACGTGAATCCGCCCCGCTTGTCCCGCACGGAGCGGGAACAGCTCAGACCGCCGTTCGACCTGAACATCATCAAGCCGCGTTCGTTCGCCGGCCCCGAGCGAGTGCGTGAAAACCCCGCGGCGAACCAGCCGCTCGAGCCATCCGGTTTGGCCGAGATACCTCCGCGCCGGGAGGCGCCTTCCGAATTCGTGGAGCAGCCGGCACGCGTCCGCCGTCGCCGCCGTTCAAACCAGACGGCGGTAAATCCGTTATCCGGCGTCACCCCCGACAAGCTGCCGGCCTCAAGGCTGGCCGTGTTCGTGGAGAAATTTCTCGGCCGCAGGGATTGAGCGTCAACCCAGCAGCAGCTCGAGCGCGCGGTGGGTCTGCGCGAGATCCGGCAGCACGAAGTCAGGAGCGTGCGGCGCGAGTTGTTCCATCCGATGCCGCCCGGTGGCGACGGCAAGCACGCGTGCGCCGAATGCCCGCGCGCACGCGATGTCCTTCGGCGTGTCGCCGATGATCCAGGCATCCCGTCCCGGCTCGAATTCCGTGCCCGCGCGGAACTCGTGGGCGCGTCGCAGCGCAAAGGCTCCAAGTTCATTGCGTTCCGCCGAGTCATCCGCAAATGCGCCAAACGGAAAGTAATCCCACAACCCGTAATGCGAGAGCTTCAACCGGGCGCTCTCAGCGAAATTCCCCGTGAGCAACCCGAGCTGCACGTCGTCCCGCCCCTTCAGTGCATCGAGCAACGGCACCACGCCCGGCAGGACCCGCCCCTCGCGCTGCGGTAAAATCTCGGCCAACGCCGGAAAATATGCGGCGCGAAACCGCTCCAGGTTTTCCGGCCCCGGCGCGATGCCATGCAGGATAAAGAGCTGGCGGATGATGTCGCTGTCGGTCGCCCCGGCAAAGTCCACGCGCGAGAGATCGTCGTCCGCTCCAAACGCCTCGCGGAGCGCCCGCGTGAAACCCAGCAGACCGGCCTCGCCCGTGGCGATGAGCGTGCCGTCGATGTCGAACAGCAGCAGCTTCACCGGGCCGCCGGCGCTCATTCGTCCGCGGCCTGCTTGGTCCCGGCCTCGACCGCCTCGTCCGCCTCGGCCGCATCGCTGGCCTCCGCGGCGGCGATTTCGTCGTCGTCCATCGGCTTGAACCGACGCTTGCGCTTGTTTGCCGGCAGCGGGGAAAGCACCATGTTGATGCTGCGCCCGGCCTTGCGCGGCGGCATTTCCACCTGCGACATCGTCGAAAGATCGCCTTGGATGCGGACCATCAGCAGATCGCCCAGCTCCTGGTGCGCCATTTCCCGGCCCTTGAACTGGAGCTGCACCTTCAGCTTCGCGCCCTTGTCGAGGAACTCTTCTCCGCGCCGCACCTTCGTCATGTAATCATGCTCGTCGATGTTCACGCGGAACTTCAGCTCCTTCACCTTCGCCGTGTGGTGATGCCGGTCCTTCTCGAGCTTCGACTGCTCGTAGCGGTACTTGCCGAAATCGACAATCTGGCAGACCGGCGGTGTGGCGTTCGGTGCGATCTCGACGAGGTCGAGCCCGAGTTGGTTCGCTTTGCGGAGCGCGTCGGAGGTCTTCATGATCCCCATCAGCTCCTTGGTGGAGGCCAGGATCACGCGCACTTCGCGAGCGCGAATGCGGCCATTGACGTTGATGCGGTTGAGAGGTGTCAGAGGTCTGCGTTGGGTGGCCGCCGGCCGCGGATGAGCGGAGAGGCTGGGGCGGCGGTTGGTTAAGGTTGGCAATCCGCGCTTCGAAACGGGTCGCCTCCGATCGCGTGCTCACTCCGATGGCACGTGCAGAAACCTTCCGCCCGCCCCACCCCGCGTTGCCGCGCCCGCGATCCAGCGCAACGACGTGACCCATCACCCAAACGGGCAATCAGCCAAGGATCACCATTAATGACGCTTCCCAAGGCGGGCAAGTTGAATCTTGGTCAATCGGACTGTCCGGCGCGGTTTCCGACTCCCCATCAGCCGCCCACTCGCGTAGTGGGAGGTTCGCCCAAAGTGACGGCATGCCAAGTGCTTAACACCACGGTTCGGCATAACCACCACGTCATCCGTCCCATCCCATCCATGCATCCCGCCACCAAGCCACCGATTCCGATCACCCGATTCCTGCAGCCTGCTTCGAGACGACTCCAGCGCTTTGCGGCGCTGTTCTCGCTCCTGTTTGCCTTCGCTCTCGCCAGCGTGTGCTACGCCGGCCCCTACTGCGCCATTGCCTATTCCAAATCGACCGGCCGCTACGGTCACGGCGAAGGCTACGACAACCGGGCCGCCGCGGAGTATCGCGCGCTCGCGGAATGTGGCACGCGCGACGCCCGTGTCGTCGGTTGGGTCAAGAACGGCTACCTCTGTCTCGCCCTCGGGCAATACGTGGGAACCTACGGCGTCGGCTACGGATCCGACATCTATTCGGCCAAGTCCCGCGCTTTGAGGCGCTGCCCTTCCAACAGCGCACGCATCGTCCAAACTGTTTGGGCAGGCGCCCGTCACTAGAGGACGGGTCACTTGGCGCATTTGTACTGGTAGGGGACGTTTCGCCGAAACGTCCCAACGTCTACGTTTCCAGCTTCCCGCCAATGGCCACGGTGACCGGACCTGCGACGTCACGTCGCAAGGTTTGGGACGGCTCGGCGAGCCATCCCTACCTATGAACCATAGGCTCGGGACGTGCCGAACGACCTAGGCCCGGCGCTCCTTGATCGCCGCGAGCAAATCGGCCACCACCTCGGCCCGCGGCCTGGCGCCGAGATTGCCCTGGCCATGCACTCGCACACTCACCGCACCGGCCTCGAGATCGCGATTTCCGATCACGAGCATCGTGTGCACCTTCATCTGCTCGGCCGACGCGATCTTCGCCTTGATCGGATCGGTTGAAGCATCGATCGCCGCGCGCACGCCGTGGCCGCGCAATTCCGCCACGAGGGCCTGCGCGGACTCGACCAGCGGAGCCTCGTCGCCAATCGGCAGCACGCGCACCTGCTCGGGTGAGAGCCAGAGCGGAAAATTGCCGGCGTAGTGCTCGATCAGAAAACCGATGAAGCGCTCGTGCGTGCCGAGCGGCGCGCGATGAATGCAGAGCGGCGTTTCGTTGGAGTTGTCGCGCGTCTTGTAGTGCAGGCCAAACCGGGCAGGCACGGCGAAATCCACCTGGTTTGTCGCGATGGAAAATTCCCGACCGATGGCGCTCCAGACTTGCACGTCGATCTTCGGCCCGTAGAAGGCGGCCTCGTTCGGGATTTCAACGTAATTGATTCCGCTCTTGATCAGGACATCGCGCACCATGTCCTCGGTCTGCTTCCAGAGCGCCGGATCGTTGACAAACTTTTCCCCGAGTTTCGCGGGATCGTGGGTGGAAAAACGCATCACGTACTTCTCGATCCCGAAGAGCTTGAAGTAGTGCAGATACATCTGGTTGACCGCGTTGAACTCGGATTCGAACTGCTCGCGCGTGCAATAGATGTGCGCGTCATTCATCTGCATGGCGCGCACGCGCATCAGGCCGAAGAGCTCGCCCGACTGCTCATAGCGATAATTCGTCCCGTATTCCGCCAGCCGCAGCGGCAGCTCGCGATACGACCGCGGAATCGCGGCAAACAGCTTGTGATGATGCGGGCAGTTCATCGCCTTGAGGTAGTAGCGATCCGCGACCTTGCTTTCCCCACCGGCAGCCGGTTCATGCAGCGTCATCGGTGGAAACATCGAATCCGCGTAGTACGGCAGGTGTCCGCTCGTGAGATACATGTTCTCGCGCGCGATCACGGGCGTGCGCACGCGCTGGTAGCCGGCGGCAAATTCCGTTTCCTTCGCGAGCTTCTCGAGCTCCTCGATCAGCACGGTGCCGCGCGGCAGCCACATGGCGAGGCCGGGCCCCACGTCTTCATCAAAACAAAACAGTTCCAGCTCCTTGCCGAGCTTGCGGTGGTCGCGCTTCTTCGCCTCCTCGAGCATGGCGAAGTACTCGTCCATCTGCGTCTTGTTCTTGAAGGCCGTGCCATAGATGCGCTGGAGCTGCGGATTCTTCTCGTCGCCCTTGTAATAGCTGGCCGCGACGTGCGTGAGCTTGAAGGCGCCGATGTTCCCCGTGCGCATGACGTGCGGGCCGGCGCAGAGATCCGTAAATTCCCCGTTGCGATAAAGCGTGATCTTCTCGCCTTCGGGAATGCCCTGGATGATGTCGAGCTTGTACTTGCTCGGCTCCGGTCGCACGCCCAGCGCGGCCAGCTCGCCGCGCTGCGCGAGGGCCAGGGCCTCCTCGCGCGAGACCTCGACGCGTTCGAAGACATGGTTCGCCTTCACCTCCTTTTTCATCTCCTCCTCGATCCGGGCAAAATCCTCCGGCGAGATGCGGTGGGGCAGGTCGAGATCATAGTAAAAACCGTTTTCCACCGGCGGACCGGCGGCAAACTGGGCCTCGGGCCAGACACGCAAAATAGCCGTGGCGAGCACATGCGCGGCGGAGTGCCGCAGGCGCTCCAGCTCGGTCATTTGCTGGCGTTGGTCGGGGGTCTTGCGTTCGTCGGACATGGGTTGGGGCGGCTAATATGGGCGCGACGGGCGGCTGTGCAAGGTAGGGACGTCCGTCCTGGGTTGTCCCAATCTCAGGTGTCTCGCCCACCATCGGCTGACACGCCAGACAGTCGCCGACAGAAAAAATGGTACGAGCGGGGACGCTCGTCCCTACCTCGGACGCAGATCATACCGCCCGCCAACGCAGCGCAACGTAAGCGCCGCCCCAAACGCCTCGCCCAGCACCGCAGACGTCAGCGAATTTTTCTTGGTCCCGGCGGCCAGCACCCTTCCCTCCTTTAGCACCAGCGCGTGGCTGAACGACGGAGTGATCTCCTCCACGTGATGCGTGATCAACACCAGCGTGACGCCCGACTTCCGCGCGCCCGCCAAGCGCTCCACGAACTGCAGGAATTTCTCGCGCGCCACGGGATCGAGTCCGGCGCAAGGTTCATCGAGCAACAGCACGGCGGGCTTTGCCACCAAGGCCCGCGCGATCAGCACCCGCTGCCGCTCCCCTTGCGAGAGCACCGCCCACGGCCGGTCCGCGAGGTGCGCGCACTCAGTCTCGCGCAACGCCGCCCGCGCCTTCGCGATTTCCCGCGGCGACGATTTCCGCCACGCCCCGATGATCGCGTCGCGTCCGCCCAGCACGACGGCCAGCGCCGGATCCTCCTCCGGCATCATCTGGCGGATGGAGGAACTCACCAATCCAACCCGGCGGCGTAGATCCCGCCAGTCGGCGTGGCCGTACACGGCGTCGAGCACCTCGACGCGACCAGCGCTCGGCGTGAGATAACCGGTCAGCGCGCTGAGCAGCGAGGTCTTGCCCGAGCCGTTTGCACCCAGGATCACCCAATGCTCGCCACGCACGAGGCGCCAGTCGATTCCATCAAGAATCGTCTGCCTGCCTCGGCGCACCGTGAGGTCGTCCACCCGGAGAATCTGATCAGACACGGGTCGGACCATGCGGAGGATTCCGCCGTCGGCAAAGCAAAAGGGACGCGGTGCCCCGCGTCCCTCACAAAAAAAATGCCGCAAGACCCGCGGCTCAGGTCTTCGCGGCGTCGGTGCAGCACTTGTCGCACTTGCCGCCTTTTTTCGCGGTCTCCGCGCAGTCGCCATCCTTGCAGCACGACTCGGTACAGGCCTTTTTCTTGGGCTTCTTCGTAGCCGCGTCAAGCGCTGGCGTGGAGACGACAAAACCAAGGGCGAGCACGGCAACAGCCGAAAAACGGAGGAGGGATTTCATGGCGCTGAAAATAGCCGGCGCTGCTCCCACGGAAAGATCAAATCGTCCCCAAGATCACTCTTGGGGACGGGCCGGCTCCGGGCTCTTCAATTCCTTGATGGAACTCCAGAGAAAGCAGACCACGGCGATGCAGATGCAGCTGTCCGCCACATTAAATGCGGGCCAGTGCGGTCCGCCGTGACCGGCCTGGAAGTAGAGAAAATCGATGACGTGCCCGTGAAAGAGGCGGTCCGTCAGATTTCCGGCCAGACCCGCGACCA
This sequence comes from Verrucomicrobiota bacterium, assembly GCA_031370675.1. Lineage (GTDB taxonomy): Bacteria > Verrucomicrobiota > Verrucomicrobiia > Chthoniobacterales > SZAS-18 > SZAS-18. The sequence continues at coordinate 1,838 of JANMQT010000350.1, read as the reverse complement.
GCAGGGCCACGCCCCAGCGCTGCCAGCGTCCGGCAAAAACACCGCTGCGATTCAGGAAGAAAATTGCGACGGCTGCGACGAGGGAAAGCCCGACGAAGAAGAAATTGTTGTCCTTGCCGAGGCCAAAGGCGGCGCCGGTGTTCGTCACGTAGACGAGTTGGAAGAATCCCGGGATCACTTCGAGCGGTTCCCCGAGCAACCGGTGAACGAGAATCTTCGTGACCTGATCGATCAGGTAAAGCGGAAGCGAGAGGGTCAGCAGCAAAAAGCCGAGGCTGGCGCGGGAGGAAACGGGATTCATGCCTCGAAATAAGTTCGGAGTCGACGGGGCTCGAACCCGCAACCTCCGCCGTGACAGGGCGGCGCTCTAACCGATTGAGCTACGACTCCTAGTGCCGGTCGACCACTCAAACGGGGCAACGCGACGGGAGGGTGGGAAGAAACGAGGGAATCCCCGCGCTTCAACTGGATTTTTCCGAAATGTTTCCCATGCTGCCCCCTTCTCCCAGTGTCGCCCCTCGCCCTCGTCCTCGTCCTCTCGGCGTCGTTCATCCACGCGTCGTGGAACCTGCTGGCCAAGCGCGTGGGCGGGGGACCGGCCGTGGCCTGGCTGCTTTCCACCTCGAGTCTCCTCATTTGGGGACCGGCGGTGCTGGGCTACTGGTTTTGGCAGCGCCCGCAGGTCAGTGCTCTCGGCTGGTGGTTCCTGCTGGGGACGGGCTTCATCCACCTCGCCTACTACCTCGTGCTGCAGCGCGGCTACAATGTCGGCGATCTCTCACTTGTTTATCCGCTGGCCCGCGGCACCGGGCCGCTCCTTTCGGCGACCGGTGCGATGCTTTTTTTCGGCGAGCGGCCCTCATGGATCGCACTCCTCGGCATCGCACTCGTCCTTGCCGGCGTGTTCGTGATATCAAGCGGCGGTCATCGTTCCCAGGATCCCGCCCGGCTGCGCAAAGGGCGCCTTTACGGAATTCTCACCGGCGGTTGCATCGCGGCATACACACTTTGGGATAAATACTCCGTGGCCACCTTGAAGGTGCCCCCGCTCTACCAGGATTACGCCAGCTCGGTCGTGGTCGCGATTGTGCTCGGACCGATCGCATGGCGCCAGTGGGATCAGGTGCGGACGTCCTGGAGTATTCACCGCCGCGAGGTCATCGGCGTCGGATTCCTGCGGCCGCTTTCGTTTCTGCTCGTGCTGACGGCGATGGTCTTTACACCCGTCAGCTATGTCGCGCCCGCGCGCGAAATCAGCATTTTGATCGGCGTCTTTCTCGGCGCGCATCTCTTCGAGGAGGAAGGCCTGCGCCGCCGGCTCGTCGCGTCGACGATGATGCTTCTCGGCATCACCGCGATTGCCCTTGGCTGACCCTCGCCGCGCTCACTGCACCGTCGCACCGGTCTGATCAAGCGCGTCCCGCACCGCCTGGATAAACGTTCCCACATCGAACGGTTTGCGCAGCAACGGAAACTCCCGACCGGTTTCGTCCATGCGCTGAAAGACCACCTCGTCGGCGTGCGCCGAGACGTACAGGACGTGGATTTCCGGCCGGCGCTGCAACAACTTTTCCACCAACTCGCTGCCACCGAGGCGAGGCATCACCAGATCCGTCACGACCAGGTCGATCGTACCAGCCTGCGCGTCGGCACGGGTGAGCGCGTTCTCGCCGTCCGACGCCGTCAGCACTTCATGGCCCTGGCTCTCGAGCATCTCGGACATCAAGCGGCGCAGAGTATCGTCGTCCTCGACGACGAGGATTACTTTGCGGGGCCCGTCGACCGGGAGCGATTCGGGAATCTCCACCACCGGACGAGACGCGCCCGCGTCGGCGACG
>JANMQT010000341.1:0-2085 GCA_031370675.1 Verrucomicrobiota bacterium | reverse complement strand
TGGCCATGGTCGCATCCTCGGCCTCCGCCCGCGGCGATTCGATCGCGGGCCCGGCGGTCGTGGAGGCACCGCCGGTCCGCAACAGTTTCTTCAGCGCGGAGATCAATGCCGGATGATTCGCGGGGCGCTCCTCGCGATCCTTCGCCAGCATGGATCCGATCAGCGTGACGATTTCCGTCGGCACCCCCGACTTGGTGAGCTTTTCCAAAGGCGGCCGCTTCTGCAAATGCTGACTGAGAATCTGGAATTGCGAACCCTCGAAGGGCGGTCGGCCCATGAGCAAATACCAAAGCGTCACACCGAGGCTGTAGATATCGCTCCGGCAATCCACGGTGCTCCCGCTCTCGATCGAGATTTGCTCCGGGCTCATATAGTACGGCGTGCCCACCACATTGCCGCCGGTCAGTCCCCCGCCCGATTCATTCCCGCTCACGCTCTTCGCCAGCCCAAAATCGATCACCTTTACCAGCAATCCGTCCTCCTCCTCGTGCTCGATCCCCTCGCCCACCGGCGAGGGCGCCCGCGCCAGCATCAGGTTGGCGGGTTTGATGTCGCGATGAATCAGACCGCGCGCATCGGCCGCGGCGAGTCCCTGCGCCGCCTGAAGAATGATGCGCAGCGCGAGGCGCGAGGGCTGCGGGCCCCTTCGCCGGACGTGGGCATCGACCGTCTCGCCCTCCACGAATTCCATCGCATAGAAAACATCGTCGCCTTCCGCGCGCAGCTGGTAAACGCCCGCCACGTTGGAGTGATGCAGCTGCGCGGCCGCCCGCGCCTCGGCCAGGAAGCGCTGGCGCGCCACCGGGTCGCCCAGGTAGGTGGCGTTGATCACCTTCAACGCCACGACTCGACCGAGCTGCGTGTCGGTGGCCCGGTACGTGATACCCATCGCGCCGCGGCCCAGTTCGATGCGCGAGCCGTCCTCACGGCGTGCGATCGCAAAGGGGGCGTAGTTGGAGTCGTCGGGCATGAGGCCGTCCGGGGAGGTTGGAGCTAAGGGTTAAGGGTTAAGAGTTAAGGGGTCAATCGCGATGCTCGACCCATGGCGAGACCGTGGGCCTGCGCCGGACCACGCTGTAAAGGCCGCCCGGGTTCACGCGGAATGGCACCGGCCGCGAATCGTGTTATCTGCTTCGCATGAAAATCGCCTGGCTGGGAACCGGACTATTGGGCAGCGGCTTCGTGCGCAATCTTTGCAAGCACGGACACGAAGTGCGGGTTTGGAATCGAACCCCGCAAAAGGCGCGGGTACTGGAAGCGGACGGCGCCCTCGCCTGCGCCACGCCGGACGAGGCGATTCAGGGCGCGGGCCGCATCCACATCATCCTCTCCGATGACGCATCAATCGATGCCGTGCTGGAGCCAATCGCGGACCGGATTCCAGTCTCGACGTGGATGGTGGATCACACCACGACCGCGCCCACGCCGACCGCCGAGCGCACGGCCCGCTGGGATGCGCGCGGACGAACCTACGTGCACGCTCCCGTGTTCATGGGACCCAGCAACGCGTTGGACGGCACCGGCCTGATGCTCATCTGCGGCGAAAAGTCGCGGCACGACAAATTGCTGCCTGATTTGCAGACCATGACCGGCACGGTGAGTTACGTCGGCGCGGAAACTCATCGCGCGGCGACCTTCAAATTGATCGGCAACCTCTCCTTGATCGCCATCACGGGAATTCTCGCGGACGTGAATCGACTGGCGAAGGCATCGAACGTTTCGACCGACGATGCCATGGCGTTTTTTCAGCAATTCAATCCGGGTTCATCGATGCCAGCGCGCGCGACCAAGGTCGCAGCGGGTCAATTCTCTCCCGCGAATTTTGAAATGACCATGGCGCGCAAGGACGTCCGGCTCATGCTAGAGCAGGCGCAGCGCGCGGGCCTCGATCTCTTCGTCATGCCCGGAGTGGCGGCGCTGCTCGATGCCGGCATCGCGCTCGGTGATGGCGCGCTCGATTCCCACGCCGCCGCGCGGCTCTAGCTCGAGTCAGGCTCGAGCCCTCGACTTACTTCGGCCGTTCTTTCGGCGCGAGTTTTGCCAACATCGCATCAAAGCGCGGATCCCCGCGCAAGAAATCCCAGT
>JANMQT010000316.1:0-20996 GCA_031370675.1 Verrucomicrobiota bacterium | reverse complement strand
TGATGACGATATCCTGATCGCCATTGGAAGACGCAGGCGCGGCATCCATGACTTCCGCGGAGTAGGGCGTCTCCACCACCGAGATGGCGCGCTGATAACTCGTGCCCGCCAGTTCCACGCGGTCGGTGGTACCGGCCTCATCAAAATAGAATTTGTCGATTTCAACGCGAACAAAGAGTTGGTTCGAAGTGGAGGACGGAACGTGCAGGCTGAACGAGGGCGAAGTAAATTCAGTGCCCGCTTCCACCTGAACCACCGATCGACCAGTTGCCGAGGTCGAGACCACGTTTCCGGTGTTCAGGCGCATCGGCGCGGAGGCGAGGACGTTGCCGTTTGCATCGACCAGTTTCATGCGGGTCTCGGGCGAGGGTCCGCCGTTGACCGCGCTGAGAAATTCCAGGCGCTCGCCGGAGGGATTGCGCAGCACAAACTGCGCGGACCCGTTGCCGCCGCGCACGAAATCGGTCGACAGGATATCCAGCTCGACGCGCGCCGCTTCTACTTCACATGGCAGATCGCGTTCGATCGAAACCAGTTCGCCCTCATGCGGCGTGATTTCGATCGCGGCCCGCAAGGTGGAGGCACCGGCAGTCAGTTCGGCATAACCACCCACGACGATCGACATCGGGAGCGACGCGCCCGCGGGCAGCGTGAATTCATCCGAGCGCACGGTGTGACCGGCGAGGGTGACGCTGATTCGCGCGTGCGGAATGGCCACGGCGGAGCCACTGGACACGTGGAAAGCCAGCCGGTTCATCAAACCCCGCGAGATTTTCAACGTGGCATCCGGGGTCAGCGAAATGGCCGGCAGCACGAGGTTGCGTCGCAGGCTGACGGCGTTTTGCGGGTCCACCACCTCGACGGCAAACGCGCGGGCGGCACCCGAGGTGTAACCCGAGTCGACGAATTGCGCGGCAGGGGCATCCGCCACGAGCGGCAGGCTGGCGGCTTCGGCCTCGGCGCCGGCATAGACGCGATAGGATCGCACGGCCTGCGCATTGGCCGGCACCCAGCTCACCAGCGGGGGCAGGGCATTGGTCTGGTGCACGTTGAGCTGGGCCACCGGACGCAGCAGGAGATTGAGGTACGGCTGCTCGACCCCGAGCGCCGATTCATTGCCGGCCGCGTCCAAGGCCGTGACCGCATAGTACGCACCGCCCGAGACCGGCTGCGAATCGACGGCCAAGGTCCCGGTTGAAATCGAGGCCAGCGGAGTCAGGCCGTTCGTCGTGCCGATGGGCGTCGCCGCGCGGTAGACGCGGAACAGCGCGGAGTCAGCTGGAGTGCCACCGGGCGTCCAGGAAATTTCCACGCCATAGGGTTTGGCGGTTGCCTGAATCGAGGTGGGCGCAGCGGGGGAGACGCGATCGGAAAGCGCGCCGCGAACGGAACTCGGAACACTCAACGATTCCTCGACACCGAACCGGCGCACCGTGCGCACTTCATAATTGTAAAGGCCATCCGAGGCCGGCAGGTCCACCGCAAACAGACTTCCGCCGCTGCGTTGCGTGACGACATAATCGACGTCCGCCGGACCCTTGCGCAAAATTTCGTAATCCGCCGCGTCCGGGACGGCCAGCCATTCGAGACGGATCTTTCCGGCCGGTTGCGATTTGGCGGTGAAGCCCGACGGCGGCGCGAGCGGAGGGAGTGAACCCTGGTAAACCTGGAAGCCCTGGACCGCGGTGATCAAAGTGCCGGTGTTACCCAAAAGATCGACGGCATCAAATGTGATCGACAAGTCTTCCGGCGGCGTCTGGTCATCCGCGCGAGCGCCCGCGCCCGGCGGCAGGGGCAACGTGATGATCCAGGTTTTTGCTGGAACGCCCGGCGCGACATTCAAGATTCGAATCCGCGCCGGCTGCGTGCGACTCAGCGTGTAGTAGAAATTCGGGGGCGAGCCCGCGGGCACTTCCTCGTCGAGCGTGGCGGCGAAAAGGATCGTGGTGAGATTCGCACTTTCCGTGTGGATCAATTTGCCGGCTGAAGACGAGAGCGTCGTGACCACGGGGCCCTGGGAATCAATCGCCGCGACCACGGTATCGAGCGTCGTGGAAAGACGATTGCCCACGAGATCGCTCGTTGTCAGATAGGCCCGGACCGCGCCGCTGCCGACATTGGCATCCACCGCGAACTGCCCCTTGTAAATGCGATCGGAAACCGCCTGCAATTCAACCGGCAATGGGAAGCCCACGGCCGGACGCAGGCCGAACGCCGGCGCGCCCGCCACCGCCTCGTTCAGCGTCAGCGTCACCCTATAGAGACCGCGGCCCGCGGTGAGCAAGGAGCCGTCGTAACGGAACGAGGCAGAACCCGCCACCGGTTCGATGATCACACGCGCGACTTCCGGGGGGAGGCGATCCGCGATCGCCTGCGCCTGATTCGAAAGCGGACCCTCCTGGCCACCCGGCAAGATCGCGGCGACCCGATAATAGTAAGTCCCATCCGCCGCGGGCGAATGCGTCGCGGCAGTCACCGTGATCAACGGAAGAGACGTCACCCCGGCGGCGGAACGATCCTCAAACGGAGTGCTGGCCACATACACGCGATAGCCCGACAAGGTCGGAGCGCCGGCAGGCGGTTGCCACGAGAGGTTCGCCTTTCCGGCGGCGACGGCCTGCGCCTGCAAACCGATCGGCGGACCCACCGCCGATTCGTTGTACGTGACAGAAATCGCGTTGGAGAACGCGCTCGTCCCACCGCGGGCGGAGGCCGTGGCCTTGAAGCTATTCGCGCCGGGCAGGAGCGTCGCCGAGACGGCGAAACTCCCGTCCGCGCCGGCCGGCGTTGCCGCGCCGACCACCGCATCATTCAGATAAACCTGCACGAGCGCGCCCATCACCGCACGTCCGCGCACGGTGACTTGAGGAACTTGCACCGGCGAAGCGAGAGCATCCAGCACGGGCGCCGCGGGCGGCGGTGATTGCACGGTGAAATTCCACGTCTGCTCCGCCGCAGTGCCCGATTGATCGAGCGCGCGAATGCGAAGTTGATGCGCGCCATCCGCGATCGCCGCGAGCGTGATCGGCGCAGCGTACGAGCCATTTCCAGCGCCACTCACAGTCAGCGGAACACCGTCCACCAACACGGTCAGGCTCGCGACCGAGTCATCCGGATCCGGATCGGTGGCGTTGATGCGCAGCGTGCCATCGCGCGAAAGGACAAAGCCATCGGCGACCGGGCTGTTTTCAAGAGTCAGACCGGAAAGAACCGGTGGCCGATTGGGTTGATAGCCGATGGTCGCCTGGGTCGTCAGGCCGCCGATCGCTGCGTCACCATCGGACACGGCCACCACGATGGAGCCGGGGCCGCTTTGCAGCTGCTCGGGAGTCGGAGTCCAAAGAAAGGCCCCGGTGGCCGCGTCAATCGTGGCTCCACTCGGCGCGTTCACCAGGGCATAACTCAGCGCGTGTGCGGGCACATCCGGATCCGTCGCGTTGATCGGAATCGCCATCACGCGCCACGGCCGGGCGATCTGCAACGGAATCAGCGTGATAACAGGCGCACCGGCGTTCCGCGCGAAGAGCGTAATGTCGAAGGTCGCCTGGGCGCTCGCGTGCGCCGGTGAATCATCGGTCGCCACCACGGTGAAGTGCGACACGCCGGCTGACAACGTGGCCGCCGGCCGCCAAGTGAAGACGCCGGTGGCCGGATCGATCGTGGCATTGGCCGGATTGCCCGCCGCGAGGGTGTAGGTCACGTGCTGCGTGGGACCATCGGGGTCGCGGGCCGTAATCGTGAAAGTCGAAATGCCGCCGGCATAGACCTCATGGCTGGCGATCGGATCGAAAACCGGCGGTCGATCGATTTGGAAATTACTGACGAATCGTCCTCCGGGAATACCATCGCCATTGCCGTCGAGCGCCACGCCGTGCGTTCCATCGATGCGCATCTCGACGATGGTGTCATCCGCCTCGATTCGATAGGCGCCACCCGACAGGGGACTGGCGAATTGCAACTTCGCGGTCCGATCGTGCGCGCCATGGATCAGGGTGCCGACGACGAGCTGTCCGTTTTGATAGAGTCGCAGCGCACCCGCCGGGATGAACACATCGCGCGAAAAAGTGAGGTCGATGTGATCGGTCGGCGCCACCACCGCGCCGGCCGCGGGCACGGTCGAGAGCACGCGAAGCGAAACGGGCGTGAAGCGCAACTGCAGGAAACGCTCCAGCGTGCCGCCCGTGGTGATGAATTGGAGGTAGTTGTCGGAGGCCACCTGCAGGCCCACGGTGGCCTTGGCTCCGCGATTCGAGGCGGATTCCGGCGCGAAGAACGAAAAATCAACGTCGGCATAATGGTAGACCACGGCGCCGGATTCCTCGAGGCGCACCTGAAACGTGACGCCGGTCAGCGCGAGAAAGTTCGGCGGACGCGCATGGAAGCGGGCAAACTCGATGACGAAGATGCGATTGGGCGCGGTCCCCTCGGTGCGCACCCAAACTTCGGAGTTCAGAAACGCGAGAAAGGAGGGCCACGTCGCGAGGTAAAGATCGTCCCACCACGGCATGAGACTGTTGTCCATGTGCGTGGCCGGCAGGGGTCCGTCGGTGAAACTACGGTCCGATCCAAAATGCACCGAACCCCCGGAAGAAATGATCACGCTGCTCGCCGCCGAAGCGCCGGTGATGGAAAAAACGAAAGGCAGGACGACCGGAGCCGTCACGGCCTGGTGATTCCCCAGCGCGATGCGCCGCGCGCCGCTTTGATGTTGGATCGTGCGATACGGGACGCTCCGCAGGATTTGGAGATCAAAGGTCGTGGAATGATCCACCGGAGGCGGGGTTGCCGCGAATACCGGTGACGGAAGCGCCGCGAGCAGCGCGAACCCGACGCAGGCAGACAGCCGACGCCAAACGCGCGGTGTCGCAACGGGAAGAAAAGTGGGCCGGGAGTTCATCGGATTATCTCCCGGGACAGCCGCCACATCCGGAGCCCGCCGCGCGCAACGATCCGCTGCGGTCGCGCGCTTCGGAAGAAATAGTCATCAAAGTCGGTGACGTCGCCGGCGCGAGGGAGCGCAACGTCGAGAGCGGCTCGGCAAAACGAAAGGCAGCGAGGCCCCGTAGCGCGGCCATCGGGAAGTTGGGGTCAGCGACCAAAACCCTGGGGCTGGCCGTCGTTGCTGCGCTCGCCGCGGCCAGCACGGCCTCGGCCCCGCGTCCTTCGCGGTCCCCCCGCACGATCGTAAACCCACCCGGCCAGGATTTTTCGTCCGACTCGGAGGGGACCACCACGATCCAAGGTTGTCCGCGCTGGCTCGAGGCCAGGACTTCTCCGGCGCGCACGATCGAGACTTCCCGCTGTGCGGACGTCGTCCCTTCCGCTTTGCCGCCGGCTGCCAGCCATGCGGGCACGCCGCCATCCAGGACGTTCACCGATTGAAAGCCGGCCGCCTTCAGTCCGGCGGCTTCGCGTTGCAGGTCGATCTCGTCGAGCCCATCGCCCAACAAAATTAGTTTCCGTTCCTTCCACTCCGCGCGCCGCGCGACAGCTCTGAGCGGAAGCGAAACGACCCCGGGAATCCGGACCTGCGACTTCCGGAAATCGCTGCGCACATCCACAATCACATTCTCCAACCCGCCGACGATCGTTTCCGCCGCCACGAAGCCGGTGGGCCGCGCCGGAGCCACCCAACCGAGAAATCGAATCTGCCGAAGGACGCGGCCGCGACCTGTCTCCACCCGAAGTTCGACGTCCAGCGAACCCTGCTTTTCGGGCCGGAAGATCAGATGGCGTGCAACCGATGAGTCGTTTCCATCGTCGACCAGGCGGACGCAATCGCACGAGAACTTGAGTTGCGGAGATCCTTCGCGCGACACGTCAATGTTCACGAGCTGCGTCTCGTGGAGCCGCAAAAGGCCGAGGTAAATCTCCTCGGTCACTGCCACCGGTGTGGCCCGGTTGCAAGCCGCCAGCCCCACGCACAACAGCCAGCCGCCGGTGAGCGAAAGCTGGCGAAACATCGGTGCGAACCTGGTGGCGTGAAGAAGCATAAAGAATCAGGGATTGGAACCAGCCCGGGTGACCTGAACCTTCATGTAGCGCCGCGGCGCGACATTGAGATCGACCTGGTCGCGAACGGTGACGCGTTCGAATTCGGCGTCGATGGGCGTGTGCGAGATCTCCCGGCTTTGAATTCGCCAACCGGCGTCTGGTTCGCTCGAGCTGAGGACATTGAAGCGAAGGTCGGGATCATTGACGCGGCGGCGATAGGTCAGCGTCATGAACTTTCGCGGGCCGACCAGATCGATTCCAAAAGTCATCTCCGGGGCGCCGGGCAAGGTGGGATCCGAGCCGAGGCCGTATTCCACCAGGTTGCTGAAGCCGTCATGATCGGGGTCGGCTCCGTCTCCGACAACGATCGGGTCCGTGATGCCCGGAAAATAGAGATCCTTCCAGCGTTGATAGGACTGGCCGTTCAGAACCTGGATTCGGATCACGCGCGCCGTCTGCAAATTCGGATCCAGCGAATCCGTGGCGACGAACCGGAGCCGAAAGCCCCGGCCCGCCAGGCCCGCGCCCAACGGTGGTGTCCAAGCATAGTTGGCGCGGCCGGGCCCGGCCGATGGCAGGTCCGTCGAAGGTCCAACATCGAGCGCCTCAACGCTGAGCACGGGTGCAGCCTGAGCATCCGGGTCCGAGGCGCTGACGACGAATGAAACGGTCTGTCCCTCGATGACCTGCCGATCGCCGATCGCGCCAAGGGCGGGAGCATGATTGACGATCGCGGGTGCGCCGAGAGAAATGACGTACGTAAAGGGTTGTCCGTTTCGCGAATCGATCGGCTGGCTGTCGAAAACATGGAGCTGATAAAGGAACCGGCCATTTTCCCAGCGGCGCGTCTGCCACAAATTTGCGGCCGGCAGGACCTTGCCGTCCGAGCGCAGAGCCGACGCGACCATCAACGTGCCGGCGCTGGGATCGGCCAACGCGGCATAGGCGGCGGCCGGCGGGTTTGGCAAGTTCCCTGCGGCGCTGGACAGCGCACCCAATTGCAAGCGGTAGCGATTCCCACCCATCGCCGCCAACTGCGCAAACGCCGCCACGCCGACCAGCGAGTCCGTGCCATCGGATTCGTACAAGCGAACCACATCGACGTCGCGCGCGAGAAAATCGCGGACCGCATCCTTCCCCGGTGCATCCGCCAGCACGTCATGAATGAGTAGATGCGTGGTCGGCGGATCGAGGAGCGACGTGACCACCCCGCCTAATTCGCCGGCGTGGGTGAAAGAGGCGGTGAAGGTCTCGAACCGGCCGGAGACACTGGTCGTCATTTGCCAGCGCGCGACGCCAACGGCCTGCGGATCCAGGTTTCCAAAATTGGCGGTGAGGGTCACGGGAGCCGGTTGACCGTTCACTTCACAATTCACGTATTGAAAATCGATGGCCAACCCGAGTTGATTTTCCACGATGACGGGCTGGCCGGAATCCAACTGCAAATTTCGCGCCGCGCCGAATCCGACGTTGGAAACGCGCACCCCGAGGGTGAAGGGAACTGGCGGCTCGATCTCGGGCGTGAAAGGCTCATCGGACTGCACCAGTTCCGACAGGAAATAATCCAGTCGCAACCGGGGCATCGGCATGACGACCACATAATCCGGCGCAACGTTTACTTCCTGCAGCTCGCCATTGATCCGATAGCGGAGCATCGCTCCGATGTAGTACACGCGACCGCTCGGAGTCGTCCCTCCGGTCGCGGCGGCCGGAATGATTTGCCACGTGTACGTCGCGGATTGTCCCGCCGGAACGGACCCGGGCAAAACCGCCGTTCCGGTCATCCGATAGAAGAAGGCCGCTCCCGTCGCGGCCGGGTCCGGGGTGCCGACGACCGTCCCGCCCGCGTCATCGGCGAAATTTAACGTCACGCTTGCGTCTGTCAGGATCGCATCGGCGCCATTGGTAATCACCATCTTCGCCTCAAACGCCTGACGCTCGAAGCTCAAACGCTGTATGATTTCGATCCGCACGCGCGCACACAAGCCTTCGCCGTGCGCGGTCGCTACGCCCCCAAGAAGTGCGGCGGCGGCGAGCAGGAATGAACGGAAGATGCGCATCGCGTCAGTCTTGGATCGACCAGGGTGGAATCGACCAAAAGGATTGGGGCGCTGGGAAACGCCGGCGGATGATGGCCGCCTCGCCGCTCTTCAGCAGATTGTAGGGGGTCCCGGCGCCGGGTTGTTCCACTGCGCGCCAGCCGTAATTGTCCGGGCTGCCGTCGAGCACATAGAAATCCCCCAGATCGGACACGGCGGAGGTCTCGCGGGCGAAGTCACTGAATCCACGCAATTGATCCCCGATGGCCGCTGGAACATCCTGGAGCGCCGTCGGCCGGACCACCAGCAGGGGTGACGGCTGGGGCTGCCAAAGGTTAAGGTTCCGCAATTCCAAATCGCCCGCGATGGAGAAGGCCATCATCCGATCACCGTCGATCGCCGGCGCGGCCAATGTCGCGATCAAGGGATGCGTCGGCAGCATTCCCTGGAGCGAATTTGCGTGATCGCGAGTGCCCTGGCGGGTGGCGCGGGCCAATTGAAAAGGCTGGATGACGGTGTCGACAAAGCTGGTGCCATCCGCGGAGCCCGAGCGATGCCAGCCAAATCCCGCGAGATAAACCAGGTCCAATTGCGGTGCAGGGTTCGCGACGCCGGGCGCGGTGCTGAAAAGGGAAACGCAATCCGGCGCGGTAAACGCGCTGGTCGTCGCGTCGATGACGGGGGCGCCCGCGTTGTCGCGAAACAACGTGTCGATCGTCGCGTGTCGATGCAGCGAGACCACATCCCCGGCGAGCACCCCGCCGAGTGGATGGAGCGACGGATCGCCTTGTGCCGGCTCAAGGAGAAACTGTGTCGGGTCATTGCCGATCACATCGAACGTCAATCCCGCCAGCGCGCCGGAGCGGACCAACAAATAATAATGCGCGTGCTGGTTGGCACCCGGATTAAACACGAGTTCGTTCGGCGTAAACGGCAACGCGTCCGCGACACGCACAAACGGCCCCGTGCCGGCGATGACCCCCGCCGCAGCCACGCGCCAATAACCCCGCGCCACGCCGATCACCGGCAGGCCAATGTACGTGTCACCCACGCCGTAAAAAGTGGTCGTGATCGTCGCCCCAGCCGGGGCCGACTTGCGCGCTGGTGAAGCCGCGGTCGGGAAGTTGACCGCAATCGAAAGGCTGTCGGCGTCGACGCCGGGCGCGGCGCCATCGGCAAACATCGGGCGAATGCGATACTCGGTCGGTGCGCCCGCGGGCGGATTCGCATCAACATAACCCGACTCCTCCTGCTGTGCCGTTCCCAGAGCCAGCCAGCCGGACTCACCGCTCCCGAGGGGCCTTCGCTCAATGACGAAAGACAGTTGATCGCCACGCCAGGAAAAATAGTTCCACGAAAGTCCGAGGTTTCCGTTGGTCGCCAGGACGGCGCTCAAGCTGCTCGACGGTACTCGGGGCAATCCGTAGCGCTCGTCGAGCCCGCCATAGGCGAGCTTCATGCGCGCCGCATTTCCCCAGCTCAGCAATCCACCGTCCACCGTGCTGGCAAGGGTGTGGGTGGGGCCGGCGGCCAGCGCGTTGAGATCGCCGTCTACCACAACGCCGACTGGGATATCCGCGGCTCCGCCCACCACCCCGCTGCCCAACTGACCACTGGCATTTGCCCCGCGCGCCCGCACGGTCCCAAAGCGATCCCGCCAGACCAAATGCCGCTCACCGATCGCCACCGAAGTAAAATCGTCGAGATCGATCAGGGGAATGGGGACGCCAATCCGATAGGAAAGTTGGCCGCCGAGTTGACTATAGTAATTGTCGCCCCAACCCCACGCGTCCCCGCCCTCGCGACGAACAACGACATCCTCCAGACCTGCGACAAGCACCCGCACACGATCCAGATTGACCACATGAACGGGCAGGAGTGCCAGCGGCGGATTTGGCACCCCGTTGCCCACCGAGGTGCTGTTGCCCCACGCCCAAACCCGGCCGTCACGACCCAACGCGAAACTCGTGACGCTGGCCGATGCAATCGCGATGGCGTCGTTGATGCCGGGAATGGGCCGCGGATGCGAACTGCTGATATTCGTCCCGTCCGCGAGCTGTCCGCCCGTGTTCCAGCCCCAGGCCAGAACGGTACGGTCGCGCCGTAACGCCATGGTGTGCAGCGCTCCCGCGGCGATTCCGACGACGTCGGACACTCCGAGCACCGGGGCTGGGACGAGGCCGTTCGGTTCCGCTCGATCGCCCAGGACGCCTTCCCAGCCGTTTCCCCAGGTCCAGATCGTACCGTCCGAGCGCAACGCGGCCGTATGATAGACGCCGGCACAAATCGCGATCACGCGGTCCAAGCCCAAAACGCGGGTGGGAAAATCGTCCGGGATTCCGCCCCCATAGGGATCCGTCGATCCCCAAATCCAGACCGTGCCGTCGCCCTTCAACGCGACGGAATGTGAGCGGCCCGCGGTCAGTTGCACGAGGTCCGAAGCCTCGATGCGAAAATGATCAAAACCCGCTTCGGCGACGAGTGAGGTTGATCCACTGGCCGTGACCAATCCAGCCAGCGGCGCGGCCATGGGCAAAACTTCCGCTCCAGCCAACAGCCAGTTCGTCCCATCGTCCGAATAAAAAACGATGCATTCCGCGTTGCGCCGAACCAGCTTCAACCACTGGGGCACCACATTGCGATCGCTGATCAAAGTGTCGATCGCGTTGGAGCCCGCCGACAGACGACGCACCACGTGCACTCCGTCCGCGCCCACCACGATCCCCAGTTCCGCCGCACCGGGATTCAATCCGTCGCGCAGGATGACGCCGGCTCTTGCCGCCGGGATATTGGACAAAGCCGCAACCCGCACGATCACCTGTCCGAAATTCGAAAGGTACCAGCCAGCGAATTGCAATGAATCCTGCGCGCCGGCCGCCCCCAGTCCCGCGCCCGACTGCACCACACTCTCCGAACCAGCATTCAGCGTCGTTGCGCCCCGCAAGCCGGTGTTTCCCACATCACTCGCGGCGGGGAACGCCGCGGACGCGATGGCACTCGGCCGAAGGCCGCTCGCAAAGGCCCTGACTTTCAACACGCCGGGTCGATCGACATTCACCACGCCGCCGATCACCGCCGGATCGCTGGCGATGGGATCGCGTCCGCTCAGCGTGTAGCGAAGCGTCGCGCCGGGTGTCGCGCAAGAAATGGTCGCGTTGAAGGCCGAGAGCCACAGCGATCCATTTGGGGCGATCACCGGAGTCGCCGCCACGGCCTGAACCGGGCGCGCCACGACGGTGAGGGAGTCTGCCGCGTCCGGTTTCGCCACGCTGACGCGATAATAGTAAACACTCCCGTTGGTCAGTCCTGTATCGGTATAGTTGGTGCCAACCACGGCCGCTTGTAGGATCCCATAGAGCCCATCGAACGATGGACTGCGCTTCACCACGTAGCGATCGCCGGTACCCGTGGTGTTCCAGGAAAGCGTCGCCTGGCTGTCACCCGGGATGACGGCCACGCCCGTCGGGGCGCTGGGGTACAACGCATATTTGCGATTCAGATAGTCTTCGATCGCGCGGCGATCGACCTCACCCAGTTGGCGCGAGAAAATCAGCATTTCGCATATGTCCGCGTTCAAGTAAGCGTCGACCGGCCAATTGCTGCGGCCGACGTAATTGAAATCGCGCTCCACGCTGTCGGGGGTGCCGAATGTACTCAGTCGAAGTGTCCGGGCATTGCGCAACAACTCGGCGCGGCCGAACGCCTGGGTGACTTCAAACATCTGCGCCTGATCCTGGCGAATCGCATTCTCGCCCGCCACGGCCACGCCACCGCCGCCATAGGTGATGAAGAGGACGTTGGGGGTGGCGCCATCACGCGCGAGAATGATGTTGTCGAGTCCCGGCCCGTTGCCGAAATCGAAGTATCTTTCGAACGGCCCAATGCCCGTCGGCCGGACCACCACAAACGCCGAAAAGCCGGCGCCAAGATCGGTGAACCCGCTGGGCAGACGCAGATGCTGCGTCGTGCCGTTGAAATGCACCCCCGGGTTGCCGTTGACCGCGCCCGGGGCCACGCTCGGACGTGATCCCGCCACGTCCTGCGTCGCGTTCATCGCCTTCGGCCCGCTGTCCGCCCACAAAGCGACCCCACCGTTCACAAGGTCCAATGCGCCATCGGCCCGCAGCCACGTTTCCAAATTTTCCAGCGGCAGCGCCGCAACGTTGATCGGAACTGAGACGATCGCGCTGGTGCCCGGCGCGCAGGGCAGATCGCCCGCAAATGCCACCACGCGGTATTGATAGCTCGCGCCGGCCTCGATGCTCTCATCCAGAAAACTCATCGCGCCAGCCGTGGTCGTCCCCACGATTGTCCAGACCCCTTCGCCGAGGCGCTGGCGTTCAATCGTGTGACTCGTCACTGTCTTTGTCGGATCGATCCATCCCACGGAGACCTGGGTGGACGAAATCGCAGCAGCCGACAGTCCCCGCACCGCGACGGGTGGTCCAAAGGGCACGGCCGCCAGTTCCGCCGAAGGCGCGCCTTCCCCGTCGGCGTTGACGGCAGACAGCACGTAAAAATAGGTCAGCCCGTTGGTCAGGCCGGCCTGATCAAAGATGCGGTCGGTCACTCCACTCGCCACCACCGCGTAAGGTCCACCGCTGACGTTCCCGGACCTGACGACATACGAGACCGCACCGACCGTCGGCTCCCATTGGAGGGTCAGGCCGCCGTCGCGCACGGTGGCAGCGAGGCCAACCGGAGCTACGGGTGTGGCCGCGTCGATCCAACCGACCGAGAGGAAAAGAGCGAGGCCGCAAGTCCGCCAAGCGGTAACTCCCTTTCGGCGATCGAGTCGTTGGTGGGTCATTTAACCGAAGCGAAAGTGATTTCGCCTCCACAGAGAGAACGCACTCTGCCGTCGATGCTTACAAACTTCGTTGAGAGCCGCAATCTTTTCTGGCCGTACCGTCGCACGGCGACCTGCCCAAGCGGGGTTGCAAATTGCGGCCCACCAAACCCGCCGCGATCCTCAAGAACTGGCTGGGGAGGGAATCGAACCCCCGACACGAGGATTTTCAGTCCTCTGCTCTACCAACTGAGCTACCCAGCCTTCACCGAAAAGCGGACGGGAAGGATGCCGCGCGAGATCGCCTTTGCAAGGAGAATTCGTGAATGCCGAATTCCGAACGCCCAACGCCGAATCAAGGGCAAACGGGCCGAACCTAACCGCAGATTAACGCAGATTTTCGCAGATTTCTTGGAACAGATTCTGGAACCACGAATTCCAAGCGAATTGACACGAATGAAGAGGACTGGACCCACTTGAAAATCAATTCGTGTCCATTTCGTGTGAAATTCGTGGTTCCTCCATTTCTTCTGAATCTGCGTAATCCGTGGTTGAAACCTCCGCGTCACTCCGCGTGGATCTGGCCGCCTTCGATGCGCCAGGTGGTGCCGGAAGTGGAATCGTCCAGCCAGGAGAGGCTCGTGGCGGTGACAAATTTTTGCGCGCCAGGCGGCAGCGCCCGCAACAAGGCATTGCGCCGCGGCAAATCCAGCTCGCCGAAAATATCGTCGATTAACAACACCGGCGGCCGTGACATCGCCGCGGTGATCAGCTCGCCCTGCGCAAGTCGCAGCGCCAGCACGATCGTCCGCTGCTGGCCCTCGGAGCCGAACTCCGCCGCCGATCGACCATCCAACCGGACGCGCAAATCGTCGCGGTGCGGACCCACGACGGTCTGGCCCAATCGCGCCTCTTGCTCCGCGCTGTCCATCAGAGCCGACAGCAAATCGTCGCCGCCGCTCGCGACGTATTCGAGCCCCAGCCGTTCGCCCCCCTCGCCCGCCGGCAGCCGGATGGCGGCGTGCGCCGACAGCGCGCGCGGCACCAGTTCACGCACGAGGTTCGCGCGCAGCAATTGCAGAAGGGCACCCGATTCGAGGAAGGGAGCGTCCCACGCCGCCAGCTCGCGCCGCGGCACGGGTGAGACTTTCAGAAGTCGATTGCGCGAGCGCAACGCGCGCTCGTACGCACGAAGATGCTTGCGATAGACCGGTTCCATCTGCCCACCGAGAAAATCCAGAAAGCGCCGGCGCTCTTCGCCCGGACCGGTCACAATCTCCAAATCGGTATTGCCGAACCACACCACGCCCGACACCGCGAGATAGTCACCCGATGACGCCTGCGTCGTTTCGTTCAACGCGATGGTCCGGCCCTCAGTGTCGTGCCGGAGATCGAGCTGCACGTCGTCGCGCACGAGCCCGCGCAACGAGAAGGCCGGCTGCTCGTGACGGGTGAGCGGCGCGAGCGTGAGCGTGCGAGGCGAGGTCAGCCGCAGCAGGACGCAAATGGCCTCGAGCAGGGACGTTTTGCCCTGGGCGTTGGCGCCGACGATTAAGTTGAAACCAGGACCCGGCTCAAACGCGAGTGTCTCGAAGCAACGAAAATCGCGCGCCTTGAGCTGACGGAGCGCCATGGACGGTCCGGCCGGCTTACTTGCCGTCGGGCACGAGCTTCTCCGGGGCGGGCGCAGGCTCGGCCTTCTTTTCGGCGTGTTCCGCGTCTTTCTTCTCCTCGTGTTTCGCGTGCTGGGCCTGGAAGGCGTTCGTCTTTTCCATCTGCTCCAGGTAGAACAACTTGGCCGTATCCCCCGGCATCCGGTAACAGGCGGGCGTCGCCACGAGTACGGCGGCGAGAACGGCGGCAAGGACGAGCGGACGAATGAGGCGTTTCATGGCAGGAAAGGTGTGGGGGACATGAAAGCCGGGATGGGAGAGGAATACAATTTAGATTTTAGATTTTAGATTTTCCAGAGCCTGTAGCCGCCCATAACTCATCACTTATCACTCGTCACTTCCGCGGCCCCCGATACGAGCACCTCGCCTTTGGCGTCTCGTGGATGACGATTTCGGAGAGGCCGGGGAGCTGGGGAGACAGCTTTTCCCAAAACCAGATGGCCATGAGCTCGATGGTGGGGTTTTCGAGGCCGGGAACGTCGTTGAGGTAGGCGTGGTCGAGCTGATCGACCAGCGGCCGCATCGCCGCGCTGATCCTGGCGTGATCGTACACCCAGCCGGTGGCGGGATCGATTTCGCCCTCGACCGAAATTTCCAGCTTGAAGCTGTGCCCGTGCATCTTCGCGCACTTGTGGCCTGCCGGCGCGTTGGGCAGCGTCTGGGCGGATTCGAAGCGGAAGTCTTTGGTGAGGCGGAAGGCCATTTTAGATTTTAGAGTCTAGATTTCAGATTTGTGAACGGGAACGCCGCAAGCGCGCACAGCATGACTTTTCGAATCTGAAATCTAAAATCTGAAATTATTCAGACGCCGCGTTGAATCGGCGGCCAGATGTACTTGTGCAACTGGAGCTGGAAACGGACGGGCAGCTTGTCGGCCAGGAGCCACTCGACAATCTTCACCGGCTCGAGCCGGCTGAAAATCGTGGAGAACAACACCGCGCCGCAGCGCTCGTGGAGCTGGTATTCCTGCAGCTTGGCGCGCGACCACTCGTAATCCTCGCGGGAGCCGATGACGAATTTCACCTCGTCGCGCTGCGTCAGGTAATCGATGTTGACGTAGAGGTTGCGATGGCACTCACCGCTGTCGGGCGTTTTCAAATCCATGATGCGATGGACGCGCGGATCGACCGTTGAAATATCATGCGCGCCGCTGGTCTCGAGCAGGACCGTCTTCCCGGCGTCGCAGAGGGCGGTCATGAGCGGCAGCGTATTTTTCTGCAGCAGCGGCTCGCCGCCGGTGAGCTCGACGAGCGGGCAATCATACGCGACGACGCGTTCGACGATCTCGGGCAGGGTCATCCTGGTGCCGTCGTAAAACGCGTGGGCCGTGTCGCAATACGTGCAGCGCAGATCGCAAAAGGTCGTGCGGACAAAGGTGCAGGGCTGGCCGGCAAAGGTGCTTTCACCCTGGATGGAATGGTAAATTTCATGAATCGTCAGCGTCGGCGCCTTGGGCGCGACGGCCGCGACCGCGGCGGGCTCGGCGATGGAGGCGGACGGGTTCATGAACCGCCCAATAACCGGTGGGATCGGGGCAAAAGCAATGCTTCCCGCGTGATCCGCTCCGGGCCAGCCATCAGTTGAACGTGACGCGGACGCGCATGAAGCGCTGCACGTGGGTCGGATCCACCGGTGTCAGGTCGCGGTAGGTCACCGTTTCCAAACCCACCGACGGGGTGTTGGGCGCCACCGTGGCCTGCACATTGGCCGGTCCGCTGGCCCAGGTCGACAAGTCACCGGAAACCTCGGCGGTGTAGACCACATTGGTGCGGCCGGCCGGGCGCACGACGTTCATCGTCACGTAGTTCAACCCGCTGATATTCGTGAACTGCGACTGCGGCATCGCGCCGGCATTGGCGACGTGCGGGTCGAGACCGAGCGCGTACTTGAGCAGGTTGCTGACACCGTCGCCGGTGGGATTCGCGGTGGGCGCGCTGATCGTGGGGTCCAGCAACTCCGCGGCGCTAAACTTCGTGATACGCCACGCGTCATAACCGCTGTCCCCCACGATGATGATCGTCGCGCTGTTTGGCGCGGAAGTCAGGTAGTCGGTGCCACTGGCGAGCGTCAGGATGACCGTCTCCGTGCGCGACGCGGTGGTGCCGTCCGAGAGCGGAACCACGTTCACATTCACCCCGCTGGACCCGGCGGGGACGGCCACGCTGCCGGGCAGCGTAGTGTACGACGTGCCGTTTACGGCTGTGCCTCCGGCCGTGTAATTCACGCTCCGGCCCTCGGGGGCGTTCGGCTGGAGCTGGACACGCACGGTCCCCGGCGCACCGCCTTCCACCGCAATCGGCGCGGTGGCGGCGAGCGTGATGACGGGATCCTGCTCGACGGCGAAATCGTCGACGTACCAGCCGGCGGCAGTGACCGATTCATCGCTCGCGAAATGGAACCGGAATTGCACGGTGCTCCCGGCGTAGGCCGAAAGATTCACCCGCACGCGATTCCACGCATTCAGACCGGTCTCGCCTGACCACGCGGGTCCGCTCAACGACGCAACCGCGGGTCGGTTGTACGGCAGGCTGAGCGACGCGGACGGCACCACCGTGAACGGGCCACCATTGACGGAGACCTCGAGCACGCCGCCGTCAAAGTCGAGCTCCGTCGAAAGCCACATCCAAAAGCGCAGGTAATAGGGATTGCCACTCGCGGGAAGGGTGACGGGCTGGGCGGTCAGATAAGCCAACTGCCCGTCGTTGTAGTTACCGGTGAGCACGGTGCCGAAACATTTGCCGCCCGCGCCCGTGTGATCGGCGCCCGGGCCGACGCCAGCGGTCGGCACACCCCATTGCCAGTCGCCGTCGAACGTCCATTTGCTGGGCGCGAGGGCACCATCAAACTGGCTCGCGTAAAGAAACGGCGACGCGATGTCGTACGTGACCGCGGTCGCAGTGGCCGCGACGCTCGGGTTCCCCGCGAGATCCTGCGCCGCATTGGCCCCGACCGAAACGGTCAGAGTATTGCCGCTGAGCAAAGGCGTGACCGGGAGCGTGAAATTCGCGACACTGCCGGTCAGCGTACCCGCGGTGCCGCCCGTGACGGCAATGCTGGCCGCACTAAATCCGACGACCGGCTCGCTGAACCTGAACCGAAAATTTACGGGTGACGCGTTCGTCACGGTTCCATCCGGCGTGATCGTGAGGGTGGGGGGTGTGATATCCGGCGGCGGCGGCAGCACCGGAAAGGAAAAAACGCCGCGACCGTGCGTGACGATGAAAAGGTCGCTGCCGACAAAAAGGATTTCCGCGACCGAGGCGAAGCTTGGGCCGAGATTAGTGGCCGACCAGTTGACCCCGCGATCAGAGGTGGCGAAGACGCCGACGTCGGTGGCCAAAAAGAGTGTGTTGGAGTCGTCCGGCCGGATCGCCATTCCGTAGATCGGCGCCCCGGGCACCATGCCCGACGCGTTGCTCCAGTTCGCGCCGCCGTCGGCGGTCACCCAAAGGTTGTCCGAGGCAAAGCCACCGAAGCACGCGTACACACGGTTCGACTGATTTGGATCCACCACGAGCCGCGTGACCCGGCGCGCGGGCATCGCGCCCGAGTTCACTTTGGTCCAGGTCGGGGCGCCCGCGGTGCCATTCATCGTCATCCAGATGTTGCCGCCCCGATGACCCACCCAGATGATGTCGCTGTTCCCCTTGGCGACCGCGATGGCCGTGATGTTGGCGGCGGTGCCGGACCCATCGGTCGCCTTGATCGCACTCCAAGTCACCGTCGCAGCCCTGGCGTTGGTGGTCCGATTCAACGTCTGCGTGCCGGCCAGCAAAGTGAGGGGATTGTTCGGATCGAGGATGAAGGGCGCGATGAATTCGGAGGTCGTGGAGCTGTTGGCGCCGGTCATGCCGCTGTAAATGTTGCTCGCCGATCCGCCGGCGTTCGTGCTGCGATAAATGGTGCAATAAATGTACTCACCGTAGAAATAGTTGGAGTTCAGCGGGTCGGCCGCGCAAATGCCCCCGTCGCCGCCGGACATGGTGGTCCAGCCCTCGGTGCCGTTCGCGGGCGTGAAGCGCAGGGTGCCGTTATCCTGCGCGCCGGCGATGAACACGCCGGTGGTCGCGTTGCCCGCTCCGCCATAAAACTGCGTGACTCCGTAATTGTTGTTCAGCTCCTGCCAGCCGGTGGTGCCGACGACGGTCAGCGCGTTGTCCGCCTTGTACACACCGCCGTCGTTGGTGAAGTAGACGCGCTTGTTGTTCACGGCGTCGTAGCCGGGATCGGAAAAGATGCCGTGATGATCCGCGTGGGCCGAGGACGGCGCAGACTGCCAGGTGCTGATCTTCGTCAGGGTCGCGCCGCCGTTGGTGCTGCGGTAGAGATCAAGTCCGCCGACGATGAGTGTGTTCACATTGGTCGGGTCGACCCAAATCGTGTTGTCGTACCAGCCCTGCGCGGACATCCAGTTTGTGCCGCCGCTGACGACCACCTGGGTATAGGTCTGTCCGCCGTCGGTGCTCTTGTAGAGCTGCGCGGTCGAGCCGGTCCAGAAACCCAGATAGACGGTGCCGGCCGCGCTCTTTGCATAGGCAAACTCGCTGCGACCCGCCCTCGTGCCGCCGAAGGAGCCGAGGCCCGTGGCGGCATTCCAGGTCGCGCCGCTGTTGGTCGAATAGTACGCGAGACCGGAAAATCCCGTCGCGATCGCTTTCGTGGCATCGTTCGGGTCAAACGCCACCTGGCCCATGCGATCGGTGGTCGATTGCACCAGCGTCCAGCTTGTCCCGGCGTTGAGGCTGCGAAAAATGCCCGTGCTGGTGGCCGCAAGCAGGGTCGCGCCGTTGGGGGAAACTGCGAGACGATTGACGAAGTAGAAGTCGGAGGTCGCCGTGCTGGCGAGTTGGTTCCAGGTGACGCCGCCATCGATTGATTTGAAGACGCCTGCACCGCGCACGCTGTCGGCGTTGAAGAATCCCTCGCCCGTGCCGGCGTATATGGTGTTCGCGTTCGTCGGATCGATGATCAGCGTGGAAACCGCGAGGTTGCTCATGAAGTCGTTCACGGGCGCCCACGACGTTCCGCTGTTGCTCGTATACCAGATGCCGCCGCCGACGCTGCCGGCCCACATCCGGCTGGTCTGAGTCGGATGGATGACCAGCGAACGGGTGCGGCCGCCGATATTGCCCGGGCCCTTCCACGTCCAGCCGTTGGGATCGAGGCTGGTCGACTGGACCACGCCGGTCTGCTTGTCGAAAGCCGGCAACAAGCCCGGGTTGAGCGGCATCGCCTTGGCCTGCTCCAGCGCGAGCTTGACCTTGGCTGGATCCACCACCCCCGCCGCATCCACCAGAAAACTCTCGCGGTAGAGCATCGCCTCTTCCGGATGATCCGGCTGGTTCGGCAACGTCTTGCGAATGGCGCGGGCGAGCTTGGCGGAACGAATCGTCAGCACCTCCTCGTTCGAAAGACCGCGCAGCGAGCGAACCCGATCGAGCTCCGCGAGCGTAATGCCGCGGGCGGCGGCCACGGCCGCATCCTCGTTCGGTAAGCGTTTCACCGCCGCGGGCGAGAGGGGCGGGCGAATCGGTGGCGCAAAGGTCACCGGCGCGCTTCCCGGCCTCGCGCCGGCCGAAAGGGTCATCCACCGCCCGGCGGCGCTCTCGTCCAACCCGCCGAGGCCGAGCGCCTCGGCGGTTACGGCCGGAAGCCCGCGCTCGATCAGCGCCTCGTTGAGCGACTTGAGGGAATTGCGGTCGGAGGTTGGCTTGACCGCGACCTCCGCCGCGGTGACCTCCGCGGCGCTGAATCCAACGAGGGCGAGGCAGAGAAGCGGCAGGCAGATGGAGAACATCATGGGAAGGGGCAAAGGAAACACGGAAGCAGAGAGGAGAGCAGGCGTCATGCTACAAATCCCCGCTCGCGCGGGAATCCGGCGGAGTTTCCGGATTTGGCCGCAGGCAGGCAGAGTTGTGGCTCGCCGCGGATGGGTTCGTCCGAGCCCGGAATATCACGACCGGCCTTGCGCCCGGGGCCAACGCGTCGTTTGCTTCGCGTCCCGTGCCGCACGCCTCGACCTCATCCAACCGCATTGATGCCGCCTTTGCCCGCTTGCAGGCCGAGGGCCGCAAAGGTTTTGTCGCGTACATCGCGGCGGGCGATCCGAATCTCGATGCCACGGTCGATCTCGCGCTCGCGCTCGAGCAGGCCGGGGTCGACATCCTGGAGCTGGGCGTGCCGTTTTCCGATCCGCTCGCCGATGGCATCGTCAACCAGCTGGCCGCCGCGCGCGCTCTCTCCGCGGGAACCACGCTGGCGAAGCTGCTCGAGACGGTGCGGAAGATCCGCCGGACCTCGGAGTTGCCGATCGTGCTCTTCACCTACTTGAACCCGGTCTACATGTTCGGCTTCGAGCGATTCCTCGAGGTGGCGGCGCAGGCCGGCGTCGATGGCGCCTTGTTTCTCGACCTGCCGCCGGACGAGGCCGCGTGCCATGAGGAGCTGAAGGCGACCTCGATCGCGCTGAGAATGATCCGGCTGGTCGCGCCGACCACGCCG
>JANMQT010000313.1:0-18058 GCA_031370675.1 Verrucomicrobiota bacterium | reverse complement strand
TCGCAACGGCATGCACAAGTACAACAACCAGGACCATTCGATGATGACCGCACTGCTGGCCGCGCGAAACATCACGGGTGCCAAATGGAATGTCTGGAACGTGAACACCGACGCCGAATACCACGAGGACGGCGAGGCGGGTCAGGAACGCGGCCGGCTCATGCCGCAACCCATCGATCGCGGCGGCTCCTAGTCCGGTGTCGTCCTGCGCCATGAATGCTGCGACCGCGGAAGTTCTCGCGCAACCGGTGAGCGAAGTGCGACGACGCGAGCAACCCGTGTTGTTTGTCGCGTTCTTAACCATCGTCGGCACGCTCTTGCTGGAGATTTGGCGGCCCTATTTCTACCTGACCGATGATAATCTTTCGGGGTTCCTACCGGGCATTACGGAGTTTTGCCAAAAGCTTTGGTCGGGCCAGTGGCCGTTCATCAACGACCACGTCTGGGGCGGCGGTTACAACCTGCTCGCCGATCCCTCGGGCCTGAGCGTTTTCAGCCCGTGGATTCTCCTGTTTTCCTGGGTCGCGCTGACCCCATTTTACTACGCTTTGGCCGACCTGGTCAGCCTGTGCAACTCTTTGGCGATCGCATGCTCTTTCTGCTGGTCTGCCGTTTGGCTGCGGCGGCATTTCCAGCTGGTCACCCCCACGTGGTTGATCATCGCGTTGAGCCTCAGCTACACCTTCACGCCTTATAATTTCATTCTGGGCAGTTCCTGGATTGGATTTCTGAACGGGCAGGCCTCATTTCCGTTGATCGTGGTGGGTTTTTTCTGTCGTTCGCACGGGCGCGCGATCGCGTTGCAGGCGGGCGCCCTGCTTTACGCATTGTTCGGCGGCCACGCCCACACGTTTGTCGTGCTTTGCCTGTTTTCGGGATTTGCCTCGCTGGCGATTTCGATCGGTCAGCGCGATGCGCGTCCGGCCCTGCGGCTGATTGGGGCGGGCGTGCTGGCGGGATTGGTGACCCTGCCGTTCCTGCTGCCGGCGCTGGGAGGGTTTCAGGATTCCCCGCGCGCGGCCGGGCTCGCGATTGAGGAAGCATCGGCTTCCCGCATTCCGCTTTTTCCGCTCGCGCTTTCGTGGGTGTTCGGTCCGGCGGCCGCCCTCTTCATCGGTGGCATCCGGATGCATGGCGCGGACCCCGTCTTTAACCTGACCATCGCGTTCTCGCTCGCAAATCTGCCCATGCTGGCCGCGCTTCTTTTCGTGCGCCGATTCAATGCGATCACCGTTTCGCTCCTGCTTTGTTTCGCACTCAGCGCCCTCTTTGTCATGCGTCCGTTTTGGCTGGCCTCGCTCATCTCTCATCTGCCCCTGCTCAAGTCCCTGCAATGGCCGTTTCGCGAAATCTGGATCATGCACGTTGCGTCCCATTTGTTCCTTGTGGTGGCCTACCGCGAGGTCGCGCCGAAAGTTCAGAAATCGACTTGGGCCGTCGCCACTGCCGTGTTTGCGGGCGTCTTTCTGAATACGTCACCCACCTTCTATCTCTTCGACTTGGATCGGACGCTCGTGCTGTCCGGCAGCGCCCAGAAATACTGGCAGCGGCTTGTTTCCGAGAACGGCCTCCCGCCGCATGTTATTGTCAGCATCGATCCGCGGTTCGTCCTGCGGGGCCGGGATGAAATTCCATTTACGTTGCTTGGGACATACAGCTTCGGATCGTTGTTTGGCTTTGTCACGGAGGCCGGCTACACGTTTACCGTCTCCGTCAGCAAGGATTCGGCTGGGCCGCGACCCTATTTTTTCGCCGGGGCGTTCACGCCAGCCGATGCCCGCGAGGCGATGAAGGCCCACCCAAACGCTTGGTTGGTCGAATTGACGGGTCTTCGACCAGCCACCTGGACCATCACCTCGGCTGGACGCGAGCGCCGTTTTGTCTTGAATCCCGAGACCGACACCGCCAGTGAAATTACGACCGCAGGCCCGATCATGCCGGCGGGAGAAAGCAAATAATCATGAAAGCCGTTATCCTGTGTGGTGGAAAAGGCACCCGGCTGCGGGAGGAGACGGAATTTCGTCCCAAGCCCATGCTGCCCATTGGGGATCGTCCCATCCTGTGGCATATCATGAAATCCTATGCCGCGCATGGGGTCCGCGATTTTGTCCTGTGCCTTGGTTACAAGGGCGAGATGATCAAGGACTACTTCCGAAATTACCAGTGGGGCGCGGGGGATGTGAGTTTGTCGCTCAGCGCGGGCGCGGCGGCGAAATTCCACGCGCGCCATGGAGAGGAGAATTGGACGGTCACGCTTGCGGACACGGGTCAGGAAACCCTGACCGCCGGCCGGCTCGCGGCGGTCGAGCAATATTTGGCTCCCGACGACGACCCGTTTCTCCTCACGTACGGCGACGGCGTGGGGGCGATCGATATCACGGAAACGGTCGCGTTTCACCGGGCACATGGCCAACTGGCGACCCTGACGGCGGTCCATCCCCCCGGGCGGTTCGGCGAATTGGTGATGGAGGACGGTTCGCAAGTGACGCAATTCAACGAAAAGCCGCAGACCGAGGCTGGCTGGATTAACGGCGGATATTTCGTCTTGTCGCGCGAGGTCTTTCGCTACCTGGGCGAGCAACCGGAAAGAACCATGTTTGAACATGAACCGCTCCGCCGACTGGCCCGCGAGCGGCAGTTGCGGGCCTTTTGCCACTCGGGTTTTTGGCAGCCAATGGATACATTCCAGGAATTCCAATTGCTCAACCGGCTCTGGGACGATGGCGTGGCTCCGTGGAAAGTCTGGTGACAATGGATGCGTCTGGACCGAATCGATTGGCGAATGGTTACCATGGCGCCCGGGTCCTGGTCACCGGACACACGGGATTCAAGGGCGCGTGGCTATGCGAATGGTTGCTGGACCTGGGCGCCGACGTGCATGGACTCGCGCTCGCGCCGGATACCTCGCCCGCACTCTTTGATCGGTTGGGTCTTTCCACCCGCATGCACCACCGCGCCGCGGACGTGAGGGATGCGTCCTTCGTCCGTGAGTTCGTCGAGGAAGTGCGGCCAGAAATTGTTTTTCACCTCGCCGCGCAGGCGCTCGTTGGCCGGGGTTACGCGGAACCCGTGGAGACCTTCGCGACCAACATCATGGGCACGGTGCATGTCTTGGAGGCGTTGCGTCGGATGGACCGGGATTGTGTCGCCGTTTGCGTCACGACCGACAAGTGTTACGAGAATCGGGAGTGGCTGCATGCATATCGTGAATCCGATGCGCTGGGTGGTCATGACCCCTACAGCGCCAGCAAGGCGGGGGCCGAGATCGCGATTTCCGGTTATCGCCACTCGTTTGGCGCAGAACATCTGCGCATTGCCTCCGCTCGCGCGGGAAATGTGGTGGGCGGGGGCGACTGGGCCGCAAGCCGGATTGTGCCCGACTGCATCCGTTCGCTGGAGTCGGGTGCGCCGATCCGCGTGCGTCACCCCGAGTCAACGCGGCCGTGGCAACATGTGCTGGAGCCGCTCAGCGGATACCTTTGGCTGGCCCTGCGCCTGCGGGAAGATCCCACGCTGGCCGAAGCATTCAACTTCGGCCCCGGCCCCGAGTCCAACCGATCGGTCCGGCGTCTCGTCGAGGAAATGCTGCGACATTTCCCGGGGACATGGACCGATGCGTCCGATCCCAAGGCGCCGCATGAGGCGACCCTCCTGAATCTTTCCGCCGAAAAGGCCTTCCATCTGCTGGGTTGGCGGCCGGTCTGGAATTTCGAGCGCACGATCGCGGAAACCGCCCGGTGGTATCGCGACGCAAACGCCGCCGACTCCCAAACGGAGACGCGCCGGCAGATCGAATGCTATTGTCAGGACGCGCTTGCGCTCGGCCTCCACTGGGCCGGCTTAGGAGATTCAAAATCCCATGTCCCGCCCGCTCGATGATTTGAAAGCTGAGATTCTGCGCCTCACGCGTGAGTATTCCGCGCGGGCGCACCTCTCGAATCGTCCTGGGAACGATGCGAACGCGCCCAAGTTTGAGCCGGGAGTCACGACCGTGCCGTACGCGGGTCGCGTCTTCGACGAGAACGAGGTCGAGGCGGCCGTTTCGTCCACGCTGGATTTCTGGCTGACGCTTGGTCCGCACGGCGAGGCGTTTGAGAAGGACTTGGCAAAGTACGTTGGCGCGCGGTGGTCCGTGCTGGTGAATTCCGGATCGAGCGCGAACCTGGTCGCGCTCTCCGCGCTGACGAGCCAGAAACTGCCCGACGAAGGCCGGCTGCGACCCGGCGATGAAGTCATCACGTGCGCGGCGGGCTTCCCGACGACCGTCGCGCCCATCGTCCAATGCGGCGCCGTGCCGGTTTTTCTCGATAACGACCCAACCACGGGGAATGTCGACCTGCAGATGCTCGAAGCGGCTTTTCAACCCGGCAAGACGAAGGCGTTCATGGCGGCGCACGCCCTGGGCAACCCGTTTGACCTCACCACGGTCGAGGCCTTTTGCCGGCGTCACGATCTTTGGTTGATCGAGGACAACTGCGACGCCCTGGGCGCGCGCTACCAGGCACCGGGCCAGGAACCGCGCCTGACCGGGTCGTTCGGCGACTTGTCGACGCAATCGTTTTATCCACCGCATCATCTCACGCTGGGGGAAGGTGGGGCGGTGAATATCAACGGGCATCCTCTGCTCAAGACGGTGGTCGAAAGTCTGCGCGATTGGGGCCGGGATTGCTGGTGTGCCTCGGGCAAGGACAACACGTGCAACAAGCGATTTGGCTGGCAGCTCGGTGAGCTGCCCGAGGGCTACGACCACAAGTACATCTACTCGCATTTCGGTTACAACCTGAAGCCGCTCGATGTGCAGGCCGCGATCGGGCGGCAGCAACTGGAGAAGCTGCCGGACTTCGTGTGCGCCCGAAACGCCAACTGGGAAACCCTGCGCCGCGGCCTCGAGGATCTGGGCGAGTTTCTGGAGTTCAGCCTGCCCACCCACGCCACCGGGTGGTCGCGGTCGGACGGCTTTGCGTGGGACGCCTCCGGCGCTCGGGTCGACTGCAGTTGGTTTGGTTTCATGATGCTCGTGAAACCCGGCGCCCCATTCACTCGCACCGGATTGGCGCGATTTTTGGATGAGCGCAAAATTGGCAACCGAAATTTCTTCGGAGGCAACCTGACGAAACAGCCACTTTTCGTGCAGCTCCGAAAGGATCGCGGCGATGCGGCCTACCGGGTGGTTTCCCGTGGCGGCGCGCTGCCCGGAGCGGACCGCATCATGAACGACGCGATTTTTGTGGGCGTGTATCCGGGACTGACCCCGCCGATGATCGACTACATGCTCGAATCGGTTCACCATTTCGTCCGGACGCATTGATGCAAGCGAATCCGCTCGCCGCCGATCTCGATCACGTTCTCACGCACACGGCGGCGGACGTTTGGGACGCCTTGCGGGGTCAGCAGATCTTTATCACGGGCGGGACCGGTTTCTACGGCTGTTGGCTGCTGGAGTCATTGGCGTGCGCCAATGACAGGCTTGAGCTCGGGGCCAAAGCGCATGTCCTGACGCGCGACCCCGCGGCGTTCGTGGAAAAGGCGCCGCACCTCGCCCGTCACGCTTCGATTCAACTCGTGGCCGGGGACGCCAGAAACTTTGAATTTCCGGGGGGAGAGTTTGCCTACGTCATTCATGGCGCCATCGACTACGCCAGCCCGACGGATCTTTTTCGCGACGCGATGGAGGCGACGCAACGGACGTTGAATTTCGCGATCCGAGCCGGGGCGAGGCGAATATTGTTTGCCAGCTCCGGCGCGGTTTACGGACCTCAGCCTGCCGGGCTTGCCTTGGTGGACGAGGACTTTGCAGGAGTGCCCCCCGCCGGCGGGTGGTCGGCCTATGCCAGGGCCAAGCGGGAGGGCGAGAATTTGTGCGCGTCCTACCGCGACGCACACGGGCTGTCGTCCGTGATCGCGCGGGGCTTTGCCTTTGTCGGGCCTTATTTGCCCCTTCACCTGGGATCGGCGATCGGCAATTTTATTGGCGACGCCTTGCAGAATCGCCCCATTGAAATTCGCGGTGATGGCACGCCCTTGCGCTCGTACCTTTACGGGGCCGACCTGGCGGCGTGGCTGTGGACGATCCTGCTGCGCGGGGTCGACGGACGTTCCTACAACGTCGGTTCGGACGTCGCGATCGCGGTCGGCGACGCGGCGCGGCTGGTTGCTGAAATCGTGAATCCGAATGTCCCCATCCGGATCGCGGCCCAACCATTGGCCGGGCACCTGCCCGCGAGATATGTTCCCTCGATCGACCGGGCTCGGAGCGAATTAGGACTTCAACCTTGGACGGATTTGCGCGAAGGAATCAACCGGACCGCCAACTGGCACCGGGCTCAACTCAAGTGAACGTTTCTGACTACGCCATCGATTTCCTCGTCCGCCGTGGCGTGGAAGACATCTTTCTCGTCTCCGGCGGGGGCATCATGTACCTGACCGACGCCGTGGGTCGGCATCCGCGCATGCGCTATGTCTGCAACTTCCACGAACAGGCGTGTGCCATCGCCGCCGAGTCCTACGCGCGGGTCCGCAACGGGGTCGGCGCTTGCCTGGTCACCACCGGTCCCGGCAGCACCAACGCCCTGTCCGCGATCGCCGGCGCGTTTGTCGATTCCGTGCCGGTCGTGGTGATCTCGGGACAGGTCCGGCGCCCGCTGATCGCCGATTATTCCAAGCTCCGGCAATATGGTCCGCAGGAAATCAACATCGAGGCGATGGCCCGCTCGGTGGTGAAATACTTCAAGACACTGACCGACCCCGCGATGCTGCGCCGTGAGTTGGAATGCGCGTGGTGGCATGCCACGAGTGGTCGACCGGGGCCAGTCTGGCTGAACCTTCCGCTCGACGTGCAGTCGGCGGAGTTTGATCCCGACGCCTCACCGGGTTTTACGCCGGACGAAGGCGATCCGGAACGCGAGCGAGCGGACCTTGAAAAAGCCGTCGCGGAGACAATCGCGATGCTGCGCGCCGCGGAGCGACCGGTGCTCATTGCGGGCACCGGCATTCACCTTGGTCGGGCGCACGAGGTGTTCAGAGCTTTCATCGAGGCTCTCGGCGCGCCGGTTCTCGCGACCATTGGCGGGCTGGATTTGCTGGAGGAGGCGCATCCGTTGAACATGGGCCGGTTTGGGCCGGTCGGTCAGCGACGGGCAAACTTCACGCTGCAAAATGCCGATCTGATTTTGAGCGTCGGGGCCAGTATGTCGGTGAGCTCCATTGGTTTTAACTCGGCGTCGTTTGGACCCAAAACGAAACGACGCATCATGGTCAACATCGAAGCGGCCGAGCTCGAAAAGGGGAATTACCGGCCCGACCTGGCGGTCCGGGCGGACGCCGGGCGCTTCATGACGGAAATGCTCCGCCAGACTTCCGGCGCCGCTTTTTCGTTCTCGCCGCGCTGGCGCGAGGCGTGCGCCCGCTGGAAGGAGCAGTACCCGACCATTACGCCGGACTACCTCAAGCCAGAGGGCTACGTGAACAGTTACGTCTTCGCGCATGAACTCTCGGAACAACTGGATCCGGAAGACGTCGTGGTGACGGGAAACTCGCTCGACATCGTTTCCGTTCTGCACTCATTTTCGGTCCGTCCCGGCCAGCGGGTCTACACCAACATCAACTTTGGCGCGATGGGCTGGGATCTGCCCGGCGCGGTGGGAGCCGCGGTGGGTCGCCGCCACCGGCGCATCTGTCTCATGACCGGCGACGGCAGTATTCAGTTCAATCTGCAGGAACTCCTCACGATTCGGATCAACCGCCTGCCGATCAAGATCTTCGTGCTCAATAACGATGGTTACGAATCCATCCGCTCCACCCAGACCAACTATTTTCAAAAGCGATTCGTGGGTGCTGACTTCAACTCGGGAATCGGCAATCCGGATTTTCGGCAGCTGGCGGCCGCGTACGAGATCCCCTACGAGGCGATCACCCGGAACGAGGACATTCCGGAAAGACTCGCGGCCGTCTTGGCGAGGGAGGGACCCGTCCTTTGCGAGCTCCGGATTCACCCGGAGCAGCCCCGCAGTCCGAAGGTCGTGTCGACCCGGCGCGAGGACGGAACGATGGAATCCCGTCCCTTGGAGGATATGTTCCCCTTCCTCGACCGCGAGGAGTTGGGCGCCAACATGAGCCTGTTTGACGCGCCGCCGGGCCGCTGAAGCAAGCTTCGCCGCCCGCGAGTCCGCCGCGCCCGGACCCAAAGGTGGCACTCTTCCCGCTTAACCCCTATCCTCTGAGAACACCACCGAACCATGCTTAACCGAAAGGGAATCCTCATCACTGGCGGCACTGGCTCTTTCGGCCAGAAATTCACCGAGACTATCTTGCGCGACTATTCGCCCCGGGAGGTCGTGATATTCAGTCGAGACGAGTTCAAACAGTCGGAAATGGCCAAGAGATTTCCGCCTGAAAAATACCCGATTCGCTACTTTCTCGGCGACATTCGCGACAAGGAGCGCCTCCAGCGGGCGTTTACCAACATCGATTTTGTCGTGCATGCCGCGGCCATGAAGCAGGTCCCCGCGCTGGAGGCGAATCCGTTCGAGGCGGTGAAGACGAACATTCTGGGAGCCCAGAACATCGTGGAAGCGGCCCTCGATCGAAACGTCCGCAAGGTCATCGCGCTTTCGACCGACAAGGCGGTGAATCCGATCAATCTCTACGGGGCGACCAAGCTCGCGATGGAAAAGATCATGGTCGCTGCCAACGCCTATGTCCGGCACCGCGACATTGCGTTCATCGGCGTCCGCTACGGCAATGTCGTGGGCAGCCGCGGCAGCGTGATTCCGTTTTTCTGCGAGCTGCTCCAAAAGGGCGTGCGGGAACTTCCGGTCACGGATGTGCGCATGACCCGATTTTGGATCACGCTCGAGGAAGGCGTGGCGCTGGTGTTGCGGGCGATCGACGAAGGCCAGGGCGGCGAGGTCTTCATTCCGAAAATTCCGAGCATGAAGGTCGTCGACCTGATCGACGCTCTGCCGCATCCCTGCACGATTAGGGCCGTTGGCATTCGCCCGGGCGAGAAACTGCATGAGAGCCTGATCGGCGAGGACGAGGGACGCAGTTCGGTCGATCGCGGCGAATATTACGTGGTGTTCCCGCAGTTTGGCTTTCAGCGGAAGCAGGGTGATGCGCCCGAAACCGGGGTCGCGTTGCCCGAGGGATTTTCGTACCGCAGCGACACCAACGATCGCTGGCTCACCGTGGACCGCTTGCGCAAGATGATTGCGCCGTACACGGCGGGCCTCTGAGCACCATGCCCACGAATTCATGAATGCGACTTCAACGTGGGCGCCGCCGCTCGCTCTCGATGGTGGAGAACCGGTGCGGGGGAGCATGCTGCCGTACGGACGTCAGTCGATAGATGAAGAGGACATCGAGGCAGTCGTCCAGGCGCTGCGATCGGATTGGTTGACGACGGGGCCACGCGTCGCGGAGTTTGAGCGCGCCTTCGCGGAATTCACCGGTGCCCGTGAAGCGGTGGCCGTGAACAGCGGGACCGCCGCGCTCCATGCGGCGATGGCGGCGTTGCAGATCGGCCCGGGCGACGAGGTGGTCGTGCCCGCCATGACTTTTGCCGCCACGGCGAACGCCGTTGTCTATCGCGGTGGCACCCCCGTTTTTGCCGACGTGGAGGCCGACACGCTGCTGTTGGATCCGACCAAGGTCGAAGCACTGCTCACCCCGCGAACCAAGGCCATCGTTGCGGTGGATTATGCCGGCCAACCCTGCGATTACGACGCGCTCCGCGCCATCGCCGACGCGCGCGGTCTCCCGCTGGTGGCTGACGCCTGTCATGCCATTGGCGGGGAGTATCGCGGACGGCGCGTCGGGACGCTGGCGAACCTGAGTGCGTTCAGCCTGCATCCGGTGAAGTCGCTGACTACCGGCGAGGGTGGGGTGATTACGACCGACGATGCGGATCTTGCCTCCCGCATGCGCATTTTCCGCAACCACGGCATCTCGACCGATCACCGCCAGCGCGAGGCGCTGGGATCATGGTTCTACGAGATGGTCGAGCTCGGGTACAACTATCGCATCACCGATTTTCAATGCGCCCTGGGGACCAGCCAGCTGCGTAAATTGCGCGGCTGGGTGCAGCGCCGCCAGGCGATCGCGCGGCAGTACGATAGCGTCTTCGCTCTGGAGCCTGCGCTGCGATGTCTCTCGGTGCGACCCCACGTGTCGCATGGCTATCATTTGTATGTCGTCCGGTTTCGCTCGGATCGTCTCGCGGCCGGCCGGGATCGGATCTTTGCAGCCTTACGGGCGGAGGGCATCGGGGTGAACGTCCACTATGTGCCGGTGCACCTGCACCCGTTCTACCGCGAAAATTTCGGCACCAAGGCGGGTCTGTGCCCTGTCGCCGAGGCGGCCTATGAGGAGATCATCACGCTGCCACTTTTCCCGGCAATGTCTGACCGTGACGTTGGCGACGTCATTGAGGCGGTCGGGAAAGTCCTCGTGCACTGTCGCTGATTTCACCCGCCAAGTTTCGTTATGATGCCTGCCCGTGAAGCTGCGCTGCTCCTGCTCCGGGTCGATGGGAGCGCGACGATCGGCACGGGACACGTGATGCGTTGCCTCGCGTTGGCGCAGGGCTGGCTCCGAGCGGGCGGTCGCGTCGTGGCGGCGGTGGCCGTCACCACTCCCGCCATCGAACGACGCCTGTTGCACGAGGGAATCGAGATGGTTCATTTCGGCGTGACGCCGGGAGACGATCTTGACGCGGTCGAGACCATCGCGTGCGCGCGGGCGCGCGGCGCGGCATGGATCGCGGCCGACGGCTATGGCTTTGCTGAGGCGTGGCAGAAAGATGTTTGCGCCGCAGGATTCAAACTTCTGCTGTTCGATGACTACGTTCACGCGGAACACTACGCCGCTGATCTTGTGCTCAACCCGAACGCGTACGCGACCGAATCGCTCTATGCGAAGAGGGTGACGGGCGCCCGGTTGCTGCTGGGAAGCAGGTACGTTCTCCTGCGCACGGAATTTCTGAAATGGCGGGACTGGACGCGCTCGACGCCGGAGGTCGTGTCGACGCTGCTGCTCACCTTGGGCGGGAGCGATCCGGATAATCTAACGCGACGAATCCTCCGTATGCTCGGGGAGAATCATTCGTACCGGGTGATTGCGGTGGTGGGAGGGAGCAACCCTCACTTGGAGTCGATCCGATCGGAGTTCGCGGGTCGGTCAAACATTGACCTGATCGTTGATGCCGCCGACATGCCGGAGCTGATGGCGCAGGCGGACCTTGCGATCACGGGAGGCGGTACCACGGCGTGGGAGCTTGCGTTCATGGCCTTGCCGAGCCTGATACTCTGCCTGGCGGATAATCAATTGGCAGTCGCGGCGGAAGTGCAACAGAACGGAATTGGAATCGATCTCGGTGGCACGACGGCCTTCAATCACGATCGACTCGAGACGGAATTGTTGACGCTGGCATCCGATTCCGGTCGGCGTGACGAGATGAGCCGGCGGGGCCGGGCGATGGTTGATGGCTTCGGAACGGATCGGGTCATCGCGGAAATGACAATTCCGCGGCTGGCGCTCGTTCCTGCCACGAAGGCTGATGCCCGGATATTGTGGGAGATGGCCAACGACCCGGAAGTTCGAGCCCGCTCGTTTTCAAACCACCCGATTCCCTGGGCCGATCATGAACGCTGGCTTTTGGCAAAGCTGGCATCGCCGGATTGTCGACTCTTCGTTGCCCGGGACGAAGACGGCGCAACGATCGGGCAGGTGAGATTTGATGTCTCGGGTCGATCCGCAACCATCTCGGTCAGCTTGGCTCGCGATGCGCGCGGCCGGGGCTACGGGTCGCCTTTGATTTCGCGCGGCTGCGAACGATTATTTGCGGAGAATCCGGTGGAGCTTGTCACGGCCCTGATCAAGCCCGGAAATGAAGCGTCCGTTGCGTCGTTCCGCCGGGCGGGGTTTGTCGCAGCTGGTGAAACCGCGATTGAGGGTGCCGCCGCCTTGCGCATGGTCCTGAAGCGAAATCGGATAAGTGCAATCCCCCCGATCCCGTCCGGGGGCGCGTTGATTCCCGGGAATCTTTTGGAATCGCGATCCAGCACCTAGCCTTCCTTCCATGACGCATGCCATTCAAATCGGAAGTCATCGCATCGCGACCGGCGCGAGAACCTATGTCATCGCCGAGATTTCCGCGAACCACGGGCAGAATTATGATGATGCCGTGGCCATCATTTACGCGGCGAAGGACAGCGGGGCGGATGCGGTCAAGCTGCAGACGTACACGGCGGATACATTGACCCTGGACTGTGACACGGAGACGTTTCGGATTGGAAAGGGAACGATTTGGGAGGGCCGCCGCCTGCACGAACTTTATGCGGAGGCCTCGACGCCCTGGGCATGGCAACCGAAGCTGAAGGCGGTTGCAGAGACGCTGGGACTCGATTGCTTTTCGTCGCCGTTTGATTTTTCCGCCGTCGATTTCCTCGAGACGATGGGCGTGCCCGCCTACAAGATTGCTTCGTTTGAGCTGGTGGACCTTGCGCTCATCCGCCGCGTCGCACAGACCGGCAAGCCGACCATTATTTCAACCGGGATGGCCACGCTTGAGGAGATTGGCGAGGCGCTGCGGGCGTTTCGCGACGCGGGCGGCCGCGAGCTGGCGTTGCTGAAATGCTCGAGCGCGTACCCGTCGCCTCCGGAGGCCATGAATTTAAGGACGATTCCGCATCTCGCCGAGACGTTCGGAGTTCCGGTCGGGCTTTCCGATCACACGCTTGGCATCGTCGTACCCGTGACCGCGGTTGCGCTGGGTGCCTGCATCATCGAGAAGCACCTGACGCTTTCGCGTGCGGTCCCGGGCCCCGACAGTGCCTTCTCGCTCGAACCGACGGAATTCCGGGCGATGGTCGAGGCGGTTCGGGAGGCGGAAAAAGCGCTGGGGACCGTGACCTATGAGGTAACCGCGGCCGAGGTGGGAAGCCGGCGCTTCCGGCGATCCCTCTTTGCGGTGGAGGACATCGAGGCATCTGAGAAGCTGACGCCAAAAAACGTCCGGTCCATCCGCCCGGGCGACGGTCTCGCCCCCAAGTTGCTGGACGAAGTGATCGGCCGTAGCGCCAGGCAGAAGATTGCCAGGGGAACCCCGCTTAGTTGGGACCTGATTGATTGATCGAGCGGTCGACACGGAGTTTTCGGATCCAGAACCAGCCTTCGAGATGATGAAACGAGCGCGCCCTTGCGAAATTTGCGGTGGAGGTGACACGGTTCCGATCTATCACCGCGAATTTGAACAACTGCCGAACGCCCTGCTGCGGAGTTACGACGTGGTGTCGTGCCAGACCTGCGGATTCTGCTTTGCCGAAAACCTGCCGACGCCGCTGGAATTCGAACGCTATTACGAGCTGCAGTCGAAATATGAATTTCATCACCGCGGTGGCGCCGCCTCGGAATACGATGCCCGGCGCCTTCCCGCCGCCGCTTCCCTGATCAGCGAGTGGCTGCCGGACAAACAAAGCCGGATTCTTGATGTCGGATGCGCCAATGGCGGTTTGCTGGACGCGATTCGGACTCAGGGATTCCCCTATGTGATGGGCGCCGATCCTTCGCCCACCTGCGCGGAGGCAGCCCGGCGGTTGTATGATATAGAAGTTCTGGCCGCGCCGCTGACCGGCATTCCGTCGTCGATCGGCCGATTCGATCTCGTCATTTTTGGTTCCGTGATGGAGCATCTGCTGGATCTCAACGGGACCGTGAAGCGTGTCGCGGATCTCCTGACGCCCCGGGGTTGCGTCTTCATCGAGGTTCCGGACATGACCCGCTGCACGGAGCTGGATGACGCGCCGTTTCAGGAATTCAGCGTCGAGCACATCAACTTTTTCTCCCCGACCTCGCTGGCGAACCTTTGGGGGAAACATGGATTCGACCGGGTCGCGTTGAAGCAAACGGAAATCGACTACGTCAGCGGACTCAAAGCCTTCGAGATTAAGGCGCTGTTCC
Source organism: Verrucomicrobiota bacterium (assembly GCA_031370675.1). GTDB lineage: Bacteria > Verrucomicrobiota > Verrucomicrobiia > Chthoniobacterales > SZAS-18 > SZAS-18. Next base: position 4,102 of record JANMQT010000313.1, on the reverse strand, counting down.
GAGCCGGCGCAGGCCCCGCCAGGTCTCCGGCTTTCGATGCCACCGCGTCAGCCGAACTCGTTCGCTACGTGGGGAAGTCCCGCGGCAAGCTGAGCCGCCTCGACGTCATTTTTGGCGAGTTGGCGAAATCGCGCACTCCCGTCATTGTCTGGGGCGTGGGGACGCACACCCAAAGCCTGCTGGTCACCACGAGCTTGAAGGACGTCAATATCGCGGCATTTGTCGACTCGAATGCCCGGTACGTGGGGCAGGAACTCCATGGCATTCCGATTCTGAGTCCGGCCGTTTTGTCCCGCCGGCCGGAAGCCATCCTCGTATCCTCGCAGCAATTCCAAGCGGAAATCGTGGAGGAGATTAAGATGATCCGGCGGCTACCGAACGAGGTGATTACGCTGTATTAGAATCCGGGTACAGCCACAGTCCTTCATCCGAGCACCACATGAAGACCATCACATTTCTAAGCGGAACGTATAATGAGGTTGAAAACGTCGAGGAGTTGCTTCGGCGCGTCTGGGCGGCCGCCGTGCCGTTTGAGGATCGTTACCGGTTTGAATTCGTGGTCATCGACAACTGTTCCACGGACGGGACCCAGGAATTGCTTCGCAAATGCGCCGCTGACGACAAGCGTCTCAAGGTCATCTTTAACATGCGTAATTTCGGACCGGTTCGGTCGGGTTATCACGGACTCATGCAGACTAGTGGCGATGCGGTGATCGCGTTGGTCTCCGATCTGCAGGACCCGCCGGAACTCATCCCGCAGTTCATCGAAAGATGGGAGGCCGGATTTAAGCTTGCGCTGGCCGTGAAGAACGAAAGCGAGGAATCGTGGTTGTTCTTCTCGATTCGAAAACTCTATTACGGCCTGATTGCCCGCCTGAGCAATGTCAAGCTGCTCAAGAACGCGACCGGGTTCGGCCTGTACGACAAGGACGTCATTGAGAGCCTGCGGAATCTCGATGATCCGTATCCGTATGTGCGGGGCATCATCTGTGACTTTGGCTATCCCGTCGCCGAAATTCCATTCCACCAGCCCGTTCGGAAGCGCGGCATCACCAAGAATAATTTTTACTCGCTTTATGATCTGGCCATGCTCGGAATCACCAGTTTTTCCAAGATCCCGCTGCGCCTCGCGACCATGCTGGGTTTTGCACTTTCCCTCGGGAGTCTTTTCGTGGCGCTGGCCTATCTAGTCTACAAGCTCTGCTTTTGGAACAGCTTTGCCGTCGGCGTTGCCCCGCTCGTGATCGGCTTGTTTCTTTTTTCATCCGTGCAGCTCTTTTTCATTGGCATCTTGGGGGAATACATCGGGGTCATTCATACCCAAGTCTTGCGACGACCACGTGTGATTGAACGGGAGCGGATAAATTTCTGATCACCCCACGCATCAAGTTCGCCCTTCGCGCGTTCGGCTCCGCGCTCCTGATTTACTGGATCTTGCGCCGCGTGGAGTGGGCCCGCCTGATGCCGCTTCTGCAGTCAGTGGATCTTCGCCTGGCCGCGGCGGCCTCGGCGCTGGTGTTGCCGCTCATCATCCTCCTGGCGCTTCGCTGGATGATCTTCCTGCGGCAACAGAAAATCTCCGTTTCATTTCCCACCGTGGCCGCCCTGACCTGGGCGGGTCAGTTCTTCAATTCGGTTCTCCCCGGCAGCACCGGCGGCGACGTCGTCAAGATCATGCAGATCTGCCGGCTGGTCCCCGACCGCAAGCCGGAAGCGGCCTCGTCGGTGATCCTCGATCGACTGACCGCCCTTGCGGCGCTCGCCGGGCTGGCCCTGTTTGGCTGATGGTGCGGGCTGCCGCAAGAGATGGCGGGACTCTAATCAATGCCCCGACTCTCGCCCTGGCACCTCGCCCTGGCCGTGGCGTTGGTGGCCGGCGCCGGCGCCCTGGCCTGGTTCACTCTGCGCAGCGGCCGCCCGAGGGAGGTGCTGCGCCGACTGATCACGCCGCTGCGATCTGCGTTCTCGCCAAATATCTATCTTCCCGGGGGCTTTGCGCTAGCCGTCTGTGTCCACCTTTTAAGTTTTCTGAGCTTCTACCTGTTTGCACGTTCGCTCGGAATTGGGATCTCCTTCGGCCAGGTGCTGATTATGTTGCCGGTGGTTCTCCTGTTGGTATTGATTCCGATCACGGTAAATGGACATGGCCTACGGGAATGGATCCTCGTTTCCTACTTTTCGTTCCTCCATCTCTCGGTGGCCGGGCATCCGGAGGCGCACGTGGCGGAAACGGTGGTGGCGCTGAGCGCGTTGCTCGTCGCGAATGACCTGCTCTGGAGTCTGCCCGGTGGACTTTTTTACCTTGCGGCTTCGAGAAAGCAGCCGACCGCTCCTGCCGAGCCTGCCTAGCTCGTGGGAATCATCCCGCTTTTCCGCGCGTAATTGAAAAGCCGCCGGCGTCGATAATAGATCTTTTGGAGGTCCGAAAAAGGCTCCGCAACCGTTTGTCGCATCGAAGTTCTCCCGAATTAGTCGATTCGCCCGTAGAGTAGCACCATGTCTGATTGGGCGTAACCGCTCTTCCAAATCATTCGACCAGGAAACCGCCGGATGTTCTTGTACCCGCGAATGTCCTGGAGGCCGAGCGAGATCGCTCTCTGCTTCGCGTTGACCAGCAGATACTCCGGTCGGCCGGCGGTCAGGGCTTCGAGGCTAAATTGATCCTCGTTTCCCATCGACCAAATCCAAAAGGACCCCGGCAGACGATGCTGAAAATTGGCAAAAATGTTGTGGTTGAAATAGGGCAGGACGGAGAAAGAATGAATATCGAGCGCATTGATTGATTTGCGGTCGATACCCGATTCCTTGATGAATTGCGCCGCCGCCCGACTCCCGGAATACTCAAACTTAAAATCATGCCAGCCCGCGATGGCGGCTTCGCGAACTTGGACAAGGGAAACGACGGCGAAGGATCCGAGTGCGAGATGCCGCGCCAGCTCCGGCCGGCTCCAGTTGGTTTTTCGCTCACGTGTTCCGTCCCCATCGAGTGCGATCCAAAGGATAAAAATGACGAAGACCGTGAGAGTTCCTGCGTGCCACGGCGCATAGTACCGGAAGCACATGAGCGAGAGCGGCAGAGCCACGCCCAAGAGAAAAAGCCCAGCCACGCGACGGAGGTAGAAAAGTGGAAGCAATGAAAGCATGAGCCCCAACGCCAGCCCGTGCGGCAGACTGAAAGCCTCCAGCAGGGCGTTCCCGAAGATGAAGGCGGAAATCTTCAGCTCGTAGGGCTCACGGATGACAAGATCCGGTGGCGGCCAAAGCTGCCAGACGATGAGGAGAAAACTGATCGAGAGGCTGCCAAGCCAGATTCCGCGTGATGCAAGCGTAGCTGTTCGTTCTGCTCTCCAGTCCTGGATCAGCGAACCCACTTCAAAAAGCCAGATAGCCCCCGCCATCAATGTCGCGTGCAGACTGATGTGGGAGAGGAGCAGCACGCAGACCATAAAAGGCCAGTAATTCTGCGCGCGCTTCCGGTAGAATATCGCCGTTGCAAAAAGGACCAGCGCCAAGAGGCAGTAACTGCGCGCGACGATCGCGTATTGGTAAGCAAGGAAGTAGGTGAAAGGTAGCAGAGCCTTCAACCACAGCGGGAAGGGCGAGTAGCGCACCAGCAGGAAGACAGCCCCGACGGCGCAGAGGGCGCCCACGATATTCAACGAGAAGTAGGGCAGACCTAGCTTGGCAGGCAGTGCGAGCAAGAGGTGCCATAGGCCGGGCGTCCCCTCAAAGCGCAGGTACTTGAAGATCAGGTCCGGGATCGACGCGTCGCGCGCCAGCAGCCAGGACTGAGCTTCGTCCGTCCACGGTTCGTGCTCTGGCAACACCAGCGCGATGTAGATCCCATACAAAAGTAGAATCAGCCAAGGCCCTAATTTCAATAACTGCTCGCGAAACGTTTCCGGGTTCTTCGCTTGGCTCATGATAAGTGGAGCCTGTTCGCAGTGTCAGGCCGGAATCATTCCCGTTTTCCGCGCGTAATTGAACAGGCCGCCGGCGTCGATGACCGGGCGCACCTCGCCGAGGGGCCGGAGTTGGACCGTTCGCCCCCCCACCGTCAGCGTGTCGGTTTCAAAATCGAGCGTGGCTTCGTCGCCGGTCT